>NZ_CEVCIF010000003.1:0-133722 GCF_982245605.1 Coprobacter fastidiosus
GAACGTTTCTAATCCTCCTAAAAAGCATGGGAATATGCCGTTGTAATTATTGAATCATTGAATTATTGAAAATTTAATTTATAAAAAGCCATTATCAATTCTCAAAATAGAGTTTGATATGGCTTTTTTCAATGCTATCAGAATCTGTGTAGATTCACAAATAAGTTTCGACAAAAGCAGAAGAAGCACATACTTTTATCGAAACTTATTATTTTGTAATGCAATCGTTTTTGAAGCTAACCTATTATTACATTACGCACTTTACTTACTGGAGAGCTATGTTTTGTCTAACTTATAATCAGAAATTTATGCAATAGAAACCGATTTAGGTGCTGGAGCTGGATTTTCAGTCTTAGTAGAATCTTTCTTTACAGGTTCATCCATTAAAGCAAATTTCTTTGTAGGTTCGGTCTTGGTTGTATCCTTTTTCACCGGTTCATCCATCAAAGCGAAATTCTTTGCAGGCTCGGTCTTGGTCGTATCTTTTTTCACCGGTTCGTCCATCAAAGCAAAATTCTTTACAGGTTCGGTCTTGGCCGTATCTTTTTCTACCGGTTCGTCCATCAAAGCAAAATTCTTTGCAGGTTCGGTCTTGGCTGTATCTTTTTTCACCGGTTCGTCCATCAAAGCAAAATTCTTTGCAGGTTCGGTCTTGGCCGTATCTTTTTTCACCGGTTCGTCCATCAAAGCAAAATTCTTTGCAGGTTCGGTCTTGGTCGTATCTTTTTTTACCGGTTCTTGAGCACAAATTGTTGTTGTAATACCTAAAAACAGAATTGTAGCAACACTAAAAATCATCTTTTTCATAATCATCAATTTTTTAGTTTATTATATTGGTATTTTATTCATAAACACACCAACATAATATTCCAAAAATATGCCAAGAAAATGATATATAACAATTACACAATGATTATCAAATAATTACAAAACAACGCAATTAATATACATCCTACCAAATGTGGAATATTCCACACATAACATGTAGATTTTTTCCTCAATTGTGTAGGGTAATGTACCGTTCTGCCTCTGAAATCGTATTTACAATATAAGTTTCTACAAGTTGGCATTTTTGATCAATCTCGAAATTGAATTCTCCTTTAATTTTCTCCAACTCAATCAATATATCGGTACACTCTCGATGTTCCAACAATGTAAATAGCGGTATCAATTTATGTGACACAGCAGATATCGTACTCATATCTTTATCTTGACGAGCACTCTTAAAACGTTCCAGATTTTGTCTTGTCTCAGAGACAAACGATGCCAATATCTCATTCGCCGCATCTTTATCATCTCCTGCAAATGCCAATAACGCAGAAAAACGAAGTTCCTCCTCTGGATTATGAACGGTTTCTTCCGTATATAAATCAGAAATATAATCCGGATAATATCGGACTACAAGATCATATAACTCCTTTCCCGTAAAAGGCTTGTTTAAATGTGACGTAAAACCCGCTGATAGAAATTCATTATCAGACATATTCGACCGGGCAGTCAATGCTACAACAGGAATGGATCGAACTTCCGGCAAATCAGAAGCACGAATTAAACGAACTAATTCAAAGCCGGATAATTCAGGCATCTGAATATCTGTGAATACAAAATCGAACTTTTGGTCTGACAATAAGCCAAGCACTTCTTTCGGATGTTCACAACAGACACAAGAAAAATTATAACGTTTCATCAATGACGCCGTAAGCTCAAGCTGCAAACGATCATCATCTACCAACAAACAACGAACATTCTTTCCCATATCAAGCACAGCACTTTCTTCTGCAGTTTCTTCCGGTATTACCATATCCGTTTTCTTAAACGGAATAATTACCGTAAAACATGTTCCTTGCTCGAGTGTACTATCGACCGAAATTTTTCCGCCAAGAAGCAAGACCAGTTTTTTTGTTATAGATAATCCCAAACCAAAACCTTCAGCACCCTGCGCTCCGGGAAGTCTCGTAAACTCCTTAAAAATGCGTTCACGGTCATCTTCCGCAATTCCCATACCGGTATCTTCTACCTGAATTTTCAACCGACTACCTAATAGCTTGACTCGCAATGCAACTGAGCCTTTTTCTGTAAATTTTATAGCGTTCGACAATAAATTATTTACAACTTGCCGAATACGGAAAGGATCTCCCAGATAAGCGCCCTGCAAATCTTTATCGATTTCGGTTATCAGTTCTAAATTCTTTTTACCTGCTACAGGTATAAAACTATCTCCTATCTCACAAAAAAAACGATACGGCTCAAACGGCACATCATGTATCTCCATTTTATCAGAATCCAGTCTATGATAATCCAGTAAATCGGTTACCAATTGAAGAAGATGATCTGATGAACTCTTCATATTCTCCAAATAATATTTTGCCCGGGATTCACGAATATGTCCGGATAAAAGATCGATATAACCGATAATCGAACTTAATGGAGCTTTAATGTCATGTGTAATAGTCAACATCAACTGTTCTCTGCTTTTCAATAATTCTTCTGCCCGACGATTCGATTCTTCAAGTTCTCTCCGATAACGGTTACTCCGGGAAATATCTTTCCAAATAAAAATGATGAAAAGAACTATCAAAATCAAAGAGAACACGGCAATACCTCCCACCACCTGTACAGAATGCCTCATCACCTGGTCTCTGTCCTGATAACGTGCCAAAGATCTGTCCAACTCTTCTTGTTCGAAAGCTCTTACCAAATTATTGATTTTGACCAACAAAATTTGGTTATTATAACGTAGAGCCTCACTCCTGCGAGTAACCCGATTCTGCAATTCTTTTTGCTGATCGAAAACGGCATACTGTATATCGGAAAATATATTGGCAATCGTATCTGCTGCATTATAAGGTTGAACAACCGTATCGGTAATCAATTGCTGAGATTGACTATACACCGTATTTTCATCTTCTTTCCGTGTAGAAAAAGCATCTGCCAAACGCTTAAAGAAACTTTTTCTCGGATTTCTGACCGTGAGGGTATCTTGTTTTACTACAATTTTTTTCCTGATTTGTACCGACTTAACTACCGAATCCCTACGGGTTATTTCTCTCTGAATGTTTTGTTCATACAAATTACCGACATCTGCATTCCGGCGTAATCTCAACCATGCCAACGAATTAGATTCTTTCTCGGTTAAAAGCACGATAATACTATCCATCCGCTGCTTTTGTAACGTATCGGTAACCAACTGTTTCAAAGAGTCTAAATTTCGGTACATTTTATCAAAAGTTTGACGATAATGCCTGCTATTGCGGACATGTCCGCTACTCAATGCTTGCAAGTCACCCTCCGACTCATATAATAATGCCAATGTCTCACTAATTAGAGAACGCTTACTTCGCATAGCTCCTTCTTCCTCATCGGGAAGAGAAAGGCGGGAAAATTTATCGAATAAAAAGAACACAGAAAAAAAGGCTATTACTATCAGCAACAAATACCCAATCAAAATCTTTACTCTTATTTCTTTGAACAGCCTAAACATCTTCTACCTCCTTACTTTTCTTAAGAGCCTGTCTAATAATTTTCCTGAATATCTAAAAAAAACGGACGTAAATCATTTGTCAACGTATCGGATAATGGTATATAATCGAGAAAAGCCGTCCAAGCTTGGCCGACTACTCTTTATTATATCCTCTACATAATTATTGCGACCAATGCACATCTTATTTTTCTAATCAAAACAAAGATATAGAATAAAATAAAAGATAGATTATTCTTCTATAATTTTTCAGTATACACAGCCGCCTATCCTCAACAAAAAAGAACGGTTGCCATCCCGACAACCGTTCTTCCTTAATCTTAAATCTAAAATACCATGAAAAACTATTCTTGACGTAAAGATTACTATTCTATATAAAAATATACACACATCATTTTTCAAATGACTTACAACAAACTATATTTTCATTTAATAAAGAACTCAATAATCGTTTTTTTATGTTTTTTATCTTCAAACTCTTGTTCAATAACAAGCGATTATAAACTCAAAAACATGTTTTATTTATGTTGTACAAAAGAATATATTTTACACATCAAAACATAGCAATATTTAATCAAATAATAGCAAATTCATTGCAATCAGAAATTAAAATCTCAAAACGACGCTATTATAACCCAAGAATTTTTCATAAACCTATATTTAAGCATAATAAAAACAAGGATCTCATTACTATTCTTGTATTACACTATTTTTTAAAAAGCCTATATATCTTCGCCATATTATTCGGAGAAGAATACTCAAGTCCCTTTTCATTAAGAGTAACACCCTCACCCGTCCAACACTCATAACTTCTAGAAACATCTATATTTTCGGGATCGATATTCATATACGAAAAATCGATAGTTCCGGTTTTATCTCCCGATTCGTAATTAAAATGAGCAATATAATAGGAATCTTCGGTCTCGAGATAAAATAAATCGACTGAATTATTACGTCCCGACAATTTATGTCCATAAGCCGGACGGAAAGATTTTCCCAAACGTATGACATCATTTACTTTCTCAACAGTAGAAAATTTTATGGCTTTTTCCTGACTGATTTTCGAACCGACGGCAATTCCTTTTGTTGACAAATTATCTCCAAGAATGCAATATCCGGTTACTGCTCCGGTTGTCATTCTCGATATATTTTCCGCTTCACTACGATCTCCCATTACCAAATGATCCGGGTCATTAAAGCAATAAACACGACTAAGCCACCAGCCGAAAGAGAAACTGTTCATCATATAACTCGTATGCCACATTTCCCCCCAAGCATCGCAACTGATACGACGGGCATGGGCATAATTGGCAGGAAAAAGCGGAGATATCGACTCGATGATAAAAATATCGTCTCCGGCACGTTCCTTCAAATGCTTCATACCATAGTTATAAGCCTGAATGCCCGTAGTAACTTTCGGATTACGATAACTATCTGCCTCGATAGATCCGTTACTCAAAAAATCCAATTTCAAACATTTGATTCCGGCATCCTTAAATTTATCTATAAAAAAGTTGATGCGGGAAAGCGTAGCCGGGGCTGTCGGATCCATACACGCTGCACCGGCTTCCCACTTAATCTTACCGAAAACTTTCAATAATGCTTGTCCATACACATAACCGTTATTTCCTTCTACGGCACGATCTTCTACTCCCGCATAATCGCAGAACGGAGACCAATAAGCTCCGGCCATCTGCCCGTTTGCTTCACAGTGCTTTACAAACTGTTTCAATTCATCCCAATCGAGTTTATCCCAAGATGCATCTAAATTGATAAAGATAACACCATCATCACCGAATCCGCCTTTATTCTGAATATTCTCCTTTATAAAATCCGATACCGACACAACACCATCATAACTGATCTCAGTACCCATGCCGCCCCAACTACTCCAGCCGTAAGGTGCAGGTTTATCCCAGCTTCTTTTCGGAGCGATAGCACAACATACATCACCAAAAGTCTCCAATCCGGTACGCCAGTCACCGGAATAATGAACGATCATACGGGCAGATTTTACCTGCTGTCCCTTTACAGCACCATGAGGTTTTAATACACCATCTATCATATCGCGCGTTATATGATGCGTAACACCGCTAAAGCATTCAAGATTGGTGATCTTACCTTGTGCCAGCGGGCTTCCGGTTATCCTGACAGCAGATTTCCATGTATCATGATCGACAGAGCCGATAACCAACCCCAACTGTGTTTCACCATTAAATATTGCCGAGACTTCCATCGAAACAGAGTCTCGGGCAACACGCCCGATAGCCAAAGACTCCGGATCAGTCTGACTACAACTCAAAGGATAAGAAGCATACGTTATAAACCCGTCATTATCAAAAGGAACTGTTATAAATCGATTATTAACGTCGGCAGGCAAAAACAGATTATCGGCTTCGGTAATGATAGGCGCAATATAATTGCTCGATATAATCGAATTGTCCGGAGACTGCAATATTACATCGGTAAGAAAGTAATCTTGTCCGTCATATAAATAAAAATTTTGATAGACTATGGGGTTATCCGAATTTTCACTGCCGGTATATTCAATGGTAAATTTCCGGGCCTTACCCACTTCATCGACAATATCCTCTTGTTTTATTTTTACAGAATTATACGAAGAAGCATCCAAAAGTACATCCCCATTTTTAAACTTTATTTTGACATCTTTAAGCACTGTCACACCTTCTTTTACGAATTCCGCTTGTTTTGTCTCATCATTAAATTTAATACTCCACTTTCCAAAACTCATCTCAGAAATGGTCGCATTTGCAATAAAAGGTATAATACACAAAAAGAATAAAACTGTCAGCTTTTTCATGATATATCATATTTTAATTGACTCTCATAGATTATTATTCAGATTCTTTATCCAATGAATCCAAAACGGTCAGCATCCGGCGCATTCCTTCTGCGACAAACACGTCTTTTATTACCAGATCACGATCTACAATTACACTGAACGGAATGACTTGTATATCGCTGAAAATAGGGTATTTTCCCTCATAGCTGCAATCCGGGATAAGATGAATATTTTCCCATTTAAAATTATGCTTTTGCATAAAAGAACGGACTGTGTCCCGACTATTACCTGTAATGGCAAAAATGTCGGTCTCGGGATATTCTTCTCTGAGAGCATCCAATATTTTGAGCTCTTTAATGCAGGGAGGACAATAAATACTCCAAAAAACAATTAACGAGATATTCTTATTTTTCCCGACCGTTAGTTTATTCCCGGCTAAATCTTCAATCTCCAAATCGGGCAGTTTTTCACCGATACATTCCCGATAATTTTTAGGAATTTTTCTCATCAACAGAAAAGCTGTGGTATCCTCTACATTTCTTGAGGTAATAATATATTTTAATGTTGCCAACGAATCATTAAACATCTCTATAGATATTCTCACACTGTCAGCATCAAAAAAAGCTACATGTTTTTTGGGTTGAACAATCAAACTCTTACCATCTTCACTTCGTGTTACCGATTCTTGAGCAAATAATCCGAATGGAATAAAAAATAAAAGTAAAACGAGCGATTTTTTCATGATATCCAATATTAATGGCTTTCATAGGTTTATTCAAATTCTTTATCCAATGAATCTAAAACGGTCAGCATCCGGCGCATTCCTTCTGCGACAAACACGTCTTTTATTACCAGATCACGATCTACAATTACACTGAACGGAATGACTTGTATATCGCTGAAAATAGGGTATTTTCCCTCATAGCTGCAATCCGGGATAAGATGAATATTTTCCCATTTAAAATTATGCTTTTGCATAAAAGAACGGACTGTGTCCCGACTATTACCTGTAATGGCAAAAATGTCGGTCTCGGGATATTCTTCTCTGAGAGCATCCAATATTTTGAGCTCTTTAATGCAGGGAGGACAATAGATATTCCAAAAAACAATTAACGAAATATTCTTATTTTTCCCGACCGCCAGTTTATTCCCGGCTAAATCCTTAATCTCCAAATCGGGCAGTTTTTCTCCAATACATTCCCGATAATTTTTAGAAAATTTTCTCGTCAACAGAAAAACTGTAGTATCCTCTACATTTCTTGAGCTCATAAAATATTTTAATGTTGCCAACGAATCATTAAACATCTCCGTAGATATTCTCACACTGTCAGCATCAAAAAAGGCTATATGTTTTTTCAGCTGAACGATCAGGCCTTTACCATCTTCACTCTGCGTTACTGATTCTTGAGCAAACGCCCCAAATGGGATCAAAAATAAAAATAGAATAAACAAATTTTTCATGATATCTGCAATTTAATTTTCAGCATAATAGACATAATCTTAATCCTTGATAAAAGGATTTATCAAAATTAGAAATAGATACTTTTTTTTGTAGTAAAAAATCTGTCAATTAATATAACAATTAGACCAATTTACTTCTATATCGATAATCTGTTATATAAAAAGACTGTTCAGAAAATAGTTATCAGTTATTTTCTGAACAGTCTTTTACCAACTCAATATCTACGTGATACTTAGAGCCTGCCGTAAATTTCCCAACAAAAAATATTATCAGGTCATTTTTTTGTTGAAAAATTCAGGCTCTTAAAATCAGCAGAAACCTTCTATTAACAAATGCTTTTTCTGCTATTGTTCGCTAACGTTTTTTACTCAATATTATATCACTGCTTATAGATAGATTTTTTCCCTTGGTCCGTACCACAAGCATATATGACTTTATTGTATGCGTGTCTTTTTCGGAACTACCGTACATAATATCCGGTGCTTCCGCCCAAAAAACTTCAATAGGTGTTTTATAGGTATTCTTAATTTCAAATTTAGTTGTTCCGGCTTTAAAGGTCACGATACCGTTCTTGTAAATTTTCGATTTTACTCCTTTTATAAATTCATAAGCCGGGGATTTACCTTCGAGACGAGTATCTACAAAACCGTCCCCGAGTTCCGGCTTATCAGATAAAGCCAGGACATAATCATAGGTGTGTTCTTCTTCAGACTGTGCCTCGAACCGATCTATAAATTTATTGCGGTCAAGTTTCACCGTACGTGTCAACTTTACACCGGGATAACCATTATTATCCAATACAGCGGAAGCAACTCCCCCGTTTTTATCGGGATCGAACGATAATAAACGACCGGCACTCTTAACTCCCCTGATCTGCATATCTTGTCCGTCGACCAACACGAGATTATGAGACAATCCCCGCTTTTGCCATCCCAAATAGGCCGGTTGTGCATAACTATACGTTCCGCAATCGGTAAGAATCTCTTTCTCTCCATTGTGCAACGTAACCGAAAGCCGGTCGGGATGACTGTGCCCTCCATCACTAAAACCATAACGGAAGACCAACGTATTATCTCCTGAACGCAAAATTGAAATTCCCGTATCATCAAACAGATAACTATCTTGTTTCAACGGCGTTTTATCCGGTTTAATATCGACATTCGTCAGCAAAGCCAATGCCGAATTTCGATCTTTGGTCGCATAGACTTTTGCTAAGATTTGCAAGATAAAAGGATCTTTGAAACGGGAATATCCCATCTCATATAAAAAATCCTGATTTGAAATATCGGACATATATCCCCCGTCATTATGAGCAGGAAAAGTCATGTTCGGATACATTGCTTTAACAACACCCGTAAGCATACTTTTCAGTTTCTCATTATAAAGATCTATACCGCAAGCCCTTGCTGCATTTGCCGTCTGCAAAAGAGCCTTAAGCGGGAAATAGTGATACCCGGGCGAAGCTTCTTTATACCAGCCGTCATCATAAACCATCTTTTTGAACTCTTCGATATAGCCGACACTGCCATTAACCGCATAATCCATCATCTCGTCATTTTTTAAGGTTACAGCCAACGATGTTCGCATAGCATTATTCCAAGCCTGCCAATTGTGCTGTCCACGACGGGCCGTAATCATATCGGCAGCTTCCTGAAACAGATTTTTCTCGATTTTTTCTCTCTCTTGCTGTGTCAGACCATCCCTTATGATTTCATAAATCGGACAAACATCGGAAAACCACATGGCATCTTCTAACCATTGTTCAAACATTCTGCCCAAATAATAAGATTTAGCAACTTGCTCTTTTGTATAAACCGGATATTGCGGATATTTATCGGCATATTCCAAGAAGATTTCCTTTAGGTAATCAAAATATTTTTTGTCTTTTGTAGCTAAATATAAATAACCGCAATCGACAATAAAATATTGCATATTATGCTGATAGATATTGCGCCAGCAAGCATCGAAAAAGTCACTTTTATAAGATTTTCCGCAATCGGGACAATAGTGGTCATGAGGCTTGTCAAGCTCGAATTTAAACAGCTTTTTATGTACAGGGCAAATATAGTTCTGACTACGCCCAGTCGATTTATCGGGAATGTCAAAACCGTAACGGACACGTTCATCGACTCTTTCTTTCAACATACCGACAATTTTAGTACCCCATTCGGTTTTAGCAGAGGCTTCTACATTCCTCAAATCTTCATCCGTAAAAAAACGATAAGTTTTTTCGCAAGAGCGGTTATTTACTCCTTCTGTTAAAGTATTCGCTTCATTATTTGCTCTGAGTTGCGAAGCACTTATAAAAGCAATAAAAACAAGCGATACCGTCAGTAACATCTTTCTCATGTTATTTCGATTTACTTTTAGTTAAACATTAAATTCTTACTGATTGTCAATACGCATAATACGACATTTTTGCAACAAGCCTTTTTGTTTTACAAAGAGATAAAAGAAGCATTAATTTTTTCAAGTTATTCGTATTAGCAAATAATTAAAAAAATATTAAATGCAAATTAAGAGCATATCCTCCCCTATCTTACATTAAAATAATCTTGTTTATTCAACAAATTGAGAATTTACTCTTACAAAGTAAAAAAACGGTATCCTACAAAATCGATTTAAGCAAACATGCCCAGTTACCTGTCTCGGGAGCAAAAGACAATTTCCGGATATTTTTGTTCAAAAGGGAACAGGCCGAAAGAAAACGCAAAGAGAACCGAATAATTTTTCGCTATCGGGAAATTCAAACAGGCTATAAAACTATTTTTTTTGATTTTAACAAACTGAAAAGTAAAGATAAAAAAAATGGTTGTCATCCCGACAACCAATCTTCGTTAACCTTAAATCTAATACCATGAAAAACACATTGCAAATATATGGCATATTTCTATTTACGCAAACAAATAAACAAAAAATCGACATACAATTAACTATATTTAATTATTATAGTAAATAATCGAAATATCAGAAACACAATTTCACAATTAACCTATTCTCAAATCTATATTTCATACTTTTGTATAGACATATTACCTAAAAATATTACTTTTGTGAAAAACAAATAGCATGTCAATGAAAGTCATAGATTTAATAAAAAACAGTCCTACGACCGCATTTTCTTTTGAAGTGCTTCCCCCTCTGAAGGGGAACAGTATCGAAAAAGTTTTCAATACGATAGATACATTACGGGAATTCGATCCCAAATACATCAATATCACGACCCATCGAAGCGAATTTTTATATAAAGACATGGAAGGGGGATTATATAAACGTGTGACTGTCCGCACCCGACCCGGAACTGTTGCAGTGGCTGCCGCTATTCAGAATAAATATCAAATTCCCGCTGTTCCCCATATAATATGCAGCGGATTTACTCAAAGTGAAACGGAATACGCCTTGATAGACCTGAGTTTTCTGGGAATATGCGACTTGCTGATTTTGCGAGGAGATAAAGCAAAACATGAAAACAGATTTATTCCGACTCCCGAAGGGCATGCGCACGCTATCGATCTGCAAGCCCAAGTAAACCGGTTTAATGAAGGATACTTTCTGGACGGAAGCAAAATGTCCCTCATAAATACTCCGTTTTCTTATGGTGTAGCAGGATACCCGGAAAAGCATGATGAAGCTCCCAATCCCGATTCAGACCTCTTCTGGCTTAAAGAAAAAGTAAAAGCAGGAGCAGAATATATCGTAACGCAAATGTTTTTTGATAATGAAAAATACTTTTCTTTTGTCGACCGTTGCAAGAGCGAAGGTATCGATGTACCCATTATTCCGGGCATCAAACCCATAAACTTCCGCAATCAACTTACGGTTCTACCCAAGGTTTTCCACGTCGATCTTCCTGAGGCACTGGCCTCTGAATTAAGAAAATGCAAAACCGATGAAGAGGCTAAAGAGGTTGGTGTAGAATGGTGTATATTACAAGCTAAGGAACTAAAAGAAAAAGGTGTACCAAGCATCCACTTTTACTCGATGATGGCTACCGAAAGTATAAAACGTGTAGCACGGCAAGTATATTAAAACAATAAGAAGGAGGTAATTATCGTGTTTTTCAAAGATATTATCGGACAAGATGAGGTAAAGAAAAGATTGATACATTCTGTAAAATCCGGACAAATAGCTCATGCCCAACTGTTTTGCGGGCCTGAGGGAATCGGGAAATTACCTTTGGCTCTTGCTTATGCCCGATATATACAATGCACGAACAAGGGTGAAGATGATGCTTGTGGTGTGTGTCCGTCATGCAAACAATTCAGTTCGGTCATGCATCCCGACATTCACTTTGTATTTCCGATTTATAAGAATGAAAAAAAGAAAAAACGTTTGTGCGACGACTATATAGATGAATGGCGCAAATGTCTCTCCGAGAATCAGTATCTTTCATTGGAACAGTGGCTTTCTTATATCGATGCGGAAAATTCCCAAGTAAGCATCTATGCTGACGAAAGCCGTGAAATTATTCGGAAAATAAGTCTCAAAACTTATGAATCGGATTATAAAATCATGATTATCTGGTTACCCGAATTAATGAATCCCGTGTGTGCCAACAAATTGCTGAAAATACTGGAAGAACCTTACGAAAAGACCGTTTTTTTGTTGGTCAGCAATCAACCCGATAAAATATTGGGTACTATACTCTCCCGTTCACAACGCATTAATATGCGGGTCGTTTCATCCGAAAAAATATCGGAAGCCTTGCAAAGGCGATACTCCTTAGGACAACAAGATGCCGATGCTGTGGCACACATCGCAAACGGAAATTTCATTAAAGCCTTGGAAACGATACAGCTCTCAGAAGAAAACCAATATTTCTTCGACCTTTTCGTGCGCCTCATGCGCCTGGCCTACGGCAGAAAAATAAAAGATTTAAAGGCATGGAGTGAAGAGGCTGCCGATATGGGAAGAGAAAAAGAAAAACGTTTTCTGGCTTATACTCAACGTATGTTACGAGAAAATTATATTTATAATCTTCATATCCCCGAAATCAGCTATTTAAATAGTAGGGAAGAACAATTTTCAACACGTTTCGCACCGTTCATACACGAACGTAATATTATTTCATTGATGAATGAACTGAGCAGGGCGGAATCGGACATATCGCAAAATGCAAACGGAAAGATCGTATTTTTTGATTTGGCAATAAAAATGATTATGTTGCTGAAAAGTTAAAAATTAAAACTCTGTTCGCTACTATTATCAAAAAGCATATCTTTGTAGTCCGTAAAAATCAATAATATTTTACGGTACACAAATCTACGGGGCTGACCGGTTTTGACAGCGGGTAGAAATAGTGTGTAAGCATGCAGAGCGTGGATGGCTTGCTCTATAATCTCAGACATCAAAAATTTAACTGGCGAAAATAACTACGCTCTTGCTGCTTAATCGAAGTATAGTAGATTAGCTTAATCTCCGCAACAGTTGTGGAGACAAGACATCACCCGGTTGCTGTTGTTCCGAAGCGTTCCGAAATGGTGGTGCAATAATATCGGAAATAGTGGGTAGCCGGCCTTGTGCCACCCATGAAATTTTAAAGGCTAAGGTATGAATTGGTGGCTTCGGTCTTGTTCATACCCGACAATCAAAGCGAAGATAAGCATGTAGAAAGCTCATTAGTTCCTCGTTTGGACGAGGGTTCGAATCCCTCCAGCTCCACTTTGTTTTTATAAAATATTATCATCAATAGTTGTATAAATATTTTCTTTAAAGAAAAATTTATACAACTTCTATATAAGGAATAAATACAGCAAAAACAAGCTTATATATAATTTTTACTCACGTCGAATCGAGTTCGTTATCCTATCTATATTACACATATCCAAATTTTTATATTAAACCTTTTTCTGTACTATTGAAAATATTCAGGAAGCTGATTCTTAATCTTTTTTCTAATATTGTGAATTCTACTTTTTACTGTACCTTCTTTCATGTTGAGAATATTTCCTATCTCTTTATAACTTTTACCCTGTATCAAAAGTCCAATCAAAACACGAGTCGGAATATCCATTTTATTTATTAAATTCAAGATATAGTCATAATCATAAAGGATCATATTATTTTCAACCTGAACATTATACTCCATCTCTTGTTCTATATATAAAATTTTGCTCTTTCTCATTAAAGAAATAAAGCGGTTTCTTATAAAAACAAAAGATATTTTCAAAGAGTACTGCCGTGATTCGAATTTGTCTCTATTTTTAAGAATTTGATAATTTACATCCTGTACAATATCTAACGCATCATCATAGTCATGCGTCAATGAGACAGCATACTTAAACATTATAGGCTGGTATTTATCCAGCTCACCGTCAAGATCGAAGTTTTCCATTTGCTTTAAGATCAACATTAAATAAAAAGAAACCTCCATCCCGTTCTGGTATAACTGAAAAGACATGAAAGCACATCATCTCCATGAGTGCTTTTGGGAATGGAGGTTTCTATACCTTCACTCCAGAACAACACTCTGAAGCCTATGCTTTCATGTCTTTTCGTTAATAAAAGTAGCTATAAAATCTGAATTAAAAAATTATTTCAGATACTATTTTAAAATAATTGAAACATTTCTACTTATATTTTTACTTAAAAATTTCAATAACACACCTATAAATCAAGACAATAAGACAACATAAAATTACAATTTCAAATTCAAAAATTTTCAAATCGACAAATATTTTCCGATGCAAAAAATTCAATCTTTGCTACGACAAAAATAAATAGAATTACTTCATTCTTCCAAATACAGACACAATGGTATCCTCAGAATCTTTTAATCCCCCAGCTATCGAACGAACGGCGTTTAGCTGCCCAAAGTGTCAATAAGACAGATATTAATGACGAAGAAAAGATCGTAATCATAAGCATAATCTGGTATTTGATCGCGACATTGGGACTGCTTCCGCCCAGTATCTGACCGGTCATAGTCCCCGGTAAAGCAACCAACCCCATGACGGCCATCGATGCAATAGTCGGATTAAATGATTTTATCAACGCTTCACGCATAAATGGCGCTGTCGCTTCACCTCGTGTCGCCCCGTTTGCCAATAAATAAAAATAAAGCTGGCGTTCTCGGTCAAGACTTCCATAAAAGACATTAAGAGCTATAACATTGGCCGAAAGCATATTGCCGAGTATCATACCGCTGACAGGAACAAAATAACGTGCTTCGAACAGATGATCTAACTTTATAATTATTCCTAAGAAATAGACATCTATAATACAGATAGAACAAAAAAACGCAACTATTACCGGGATAAAGAGCTGCTTTACCGGTAATTTAGTCCGCCCCAATACCGTCCACGAAGCTACACAAATCATAACAATCACCCACAACAAATTGATCCATGCCGAATTCCATGTAAACAAATATTCCAAATAAAAACCGATCAAAAACAATTGTAAAGTCATCCGACTTGCCGCAATGAGCGTATCCTTCACCAATCCCGTACGATAATAGGCCAATGCCGTCACAGGTATCAACAATAATAAAAAACCGAGGCACATGCTGCCCCAACCGATATCGACAATTCCGTTCATCTTTCTTCTCCTATTTTTATACTGCGATCAAACGCCCGGATAAACCGCTCGTCATGCGATACGGCAACCATTGTCATACTCTTATAAGATTTCAAGAATACGATCAGCTTTTCAATAGAATCAGAATCTAAAGCCGACGTAGGCTCATCCAATAACAAAAGTGGTTTATCCAATAAGACCGCAATAGCGATCATAACTCGCTGACGTTGCCCTCCGGAAATCTCGACAAGATGTTTTGTATATATCTCCTGCTCCAGTCCCAAATGCCCGAATATATTTAAAACGGTTTGCTCTGCCGGTATTTTATTCCTATTTTGCCGGAGTTTGAAAGGCGCAAACACACATTCCTTTACAGTGTCATAGGGTAAAGTAAACTCCTGAGGTACCCAAGCTATAAGACGACGAATATCCGATACAGTAGCACCGGTAAGCAATTGTCCGCCAACCCATATTTCACCTTCATCGGGCTGCACCAACCCTGCAATACTACTCAATAAAGTACTTTTTCCCGTTCCCGAAGCACCATAAACGACAACCTTTTCGCCTGAAGATACCTCATCCGAAAAATGAGTCATCAGAGGTTTCCCGTCATAGATGAATGTCACATCTTTAAATAAAATCATCCGCATCTTTCCTTTTTAAGAATACAAAGATAATTCATCCTGATATTTTCATCAATATAAGATTGACAAGCCTCCTTTCAAAATACATTTAAAGAAAAAACTCCCCGTATCCTTAAATACGAGGAGTTTTTTCAAAAAAGTAACCGATGATTTCATTTTCAATGAAACCGATCAAGGCTCTACGATAGAACAGATACTTACCCGATTCCAATCCGGATCTGTAAACATATCTCCGATTCCTTGCCCTTCTGCCGTAATGCGACTTGCATTGATCTTATATTTTTTCACAAGAATGTTCTTTACTGCTTCAGCCCGAGCCTGAGCCAGCTTTTTATTGAATTCGAGATTTCCTTCAGGAGATGCATAACCTTTGATAATCACATTTGTCTCAGCATGCTTTTTCATATAAACGGCGACTCGTTCTACATTAGGTAATTGCGAAGCGTCAACTGTCGATCTACCCTGTCGGAAGGTAATGATAGATTCCGGAATACGGCTGGTTTCTACCACAGTTTCTACTTTTACAGGACGATTGCGACAATCGGCCAACTCTTGCTGTAACATACCGATCTTTTGATTTGCATTGTTTACGACACTGTTTTTCTCGTTTACTTGTGTACGAAGATTATTAATAGAAGCGTTCAATTGATCGATTTCGGTCTGATTATAAGCTCTGACCTTCGTAAAATGGTGCTTTCCATTACTACCTTTAAAATGATAAGTTGCCCCGGCTGTCAATTCAAAAAATGCATTATTCGCATTAAAGCGGCTTTTTGCCCTGTTAAAATCACCCTCCATATCATATACAATAGCGGGTTTAATCCCCAAAGTCCAAGCTTTCGTTTCTCCGAAATTGAAATTCAGATTCAACCCGAAACGGGTAGACCAAGAATTATCGTCATCAGAACCGTTTACATAATAATGCATCCAACCGATACCGGCCACCGCTTCAATTTCGAATAAACGGGGAGTACCGGGATAGCCTCCGAACAGATTCATCAAATTAAATTTGTTCAACAAACTGACGTCAGAAGCATCGATAGCATTTTTACTATCTGTCGTATTTATATACCCCATACCCTGAAACTCCATTCCGAAAATCGGAGTTAATTGTTTAGTTACTCCAAGTCCGAAAGTCGGACGGGCATCTTTAAAAAAAGAACTGTGTGTCAAAGGGGTTACCATACCCGCTTTAAACTCTATAGACCAATTATCTCCTATTTTAGTACCTTGGAGAGCAGTCTGGTCAGTCTGAGCATTTGCTGCAAACGCGCTTATCACAAATGCTGATAAGATAATAGACTTTTTCATAATTAAAAATATTAATAGATAACTCGATAAAATTATTATATCTTGGATTTTATTTTTTGACTTTTAAATAACCGAAGACGCACTTCACGCTAAATAGCAATCTTAATAGACTATCATCACGGTTCTCATATTTCCGCTCAACCGATAATTCATGATAAAAAAAATCTTTCCGTATTCATAATTCAATTTTTGTTATTTATAATTTAAGATGTTTTCTTTTTAGATAACATTATAGACGAAACCTTTGTTCGCTATTTGTGAATAAAAATAACGTCCTCTTTTTTCTCATTTCATAACATAAAATCCCATACACCCTAAAAAGCACATCTTATCTCAGATATAATAGTTAGATAATAAGCACATTAGTCTTTATAATGGGAAATTAAAAACAGATAAAACAAGTGATTTTCTTGAAATTTAAATTAATCGGAATATAAAAAAGTACTCACAAATTTCATATTTGCATAATCTATCGAAAAGCGATTTATCGACCTAACAGCACAAAAAAGTGCATGCGGATTTTTAATCGCACATGCACTTTTTTCAGAAACTCTTTTTCAGAGAAACAGAATCTTAGAGCCTATCTAAATTTTCCAACAAAAAATATTATCAGGTCATTTTTGTGTTTTCCTCCGGTCTGTTTTCCCGTTTTCACTCGTCAGATAGCCCGCTATCCTCCTCGTAAAAGCTGAAAAACGTCCTCGAAGGGAAATCTCAAACCTGACCCAAGTAAAATTCAGACAGATTCTAAATCTGACTACAACTCCAACTTATTCTTATATAAACCTATCAATCGATACCTCCTCCCAAAGCATGATAAAGATTAATTACACCTTGTATCTCTTCAAAACAATCCGATACCGCGTCCAACTCGGCCTGCAGCAAAGTTTGACGAGCGGTAAGGACTTCCAGATAATTTTGAGAACTGTAACGCATCAACAGTTCTGAACTACGAACTGCCGATTCTAAAGAGGTAATCTGCTGCTTATTCAGATGATGACGTTTACGTGCCGTTTGCCATTGTAACAAAGCATCATTTACCTCTGTACCTGCATCAAGTAAACTTTGCTTGAACGAAAGCAATGCTTCTTCTTGCTGAGCTTTGGCAACCTTTAAATTGGCAATATTCTGCCCCCGGTTAAAAAGAGGTTGTACTAATGAGCCTATGGCTGAAAACAGCCACTGCCCGGGATTAGAGATAACAGCTCCTGCGGCATTTGTCCATCCGGCAGAACCACTCAATGTAATTGAAGGATAAAATGCCGAATGTGCTTGATTAGTAACATAAAACGCAGCAGCTAAAGCGGCCTCGCTTTGACGGACATCGGGACGACGGTGCAATAATTGCAAAGGAATGCCTACCGAAAGTGTATCCGGGAATTTTTGTTGTTTTAAAGTCGAACGGGATATTGTTTCCGGAGTCGAACCTAACAACGCACAAAGAGCATTCTCCGTCTCTGTAATCTGACGTTCTATCGAAAGCAAGGAGGCGTCCACAGAAAGTTTACTCGCCTCGGTCTGAGCAACAGCCATATCAGTCGTTTGTCCGGCCTTTTTCAACGCCTTCATCACACGCAAGTTCTCGCTCCAATTTTCAGCAGTACGTCTACTGATTTCAAGCTGCTCATCAAGCATCAACAACGTATAATAACTATTAGCAATAGTAGCGACCAACTGAGTCTGTACAGCCTGACGATAAGCCTCGCTCTGTTCTAATACGGCTTTTGCCTCTCTTTTGGCATTCGTCACACGACCGAAGATATCGATTTCCCAATCTGCAGAAACAGCCAAATTATAGCTTTTAGTGAGTTTAGACTTTTCCGCTTTATTCAATGTACCTTGCGGTGATAACGATATCGAAGGTAAATAAGAAAGTCGGGAAGTCATAAGCAAAGCTTCTGCCTCCTTCACTTTCAATCGGGCAATGTTCAAATCGGTATTATTCTTTAATCCGGTGTCGATCAGCTGCTGTAACTGCGAATCTGTAAAAATTTCTCTCCACGAAAGGGCAGCTATCGAAGCTGTATCCGTTTGTTCCTGAGTATGACGAAAAAGACTGTCTGTAACAGTTTTCATGTCAGGTTGTTTATACTTCCGATATATCGAACATCCGCTCGTTCCTATGATCAAGGATATACATATTATTATTTTTTTCATACGAATCTTCTTTTCAATTAGTTCTCCTCCTCCAATTTCGATACTTTACGCTGAGGCATAATTTTCTCTTGCAGATATTGGAACACGATAAACAAAACCGGTACGATAAATAATAATGCTATAGTACCGATTAACATACCGCCTACCGTCCCGACACCGATAGAAATATTTCCGTTTGCTCCTACCCCCGAAGCAAACATTAACGGCAACATACCGAAGATCATCGTCAATGAGGTCATTAAAATAGGTCGCAAACGCACTTCTGCTGCAGACACCGCAGCTTGTGTAATGCTCATCCCTTGATGACGCCGCTCCGAAGCATATTCTGTCAACAAAATAGCTGTTTTTGCCAACAAACCGATCAGCATGATCAAACCTGTCTGCAAATAGATATTATTTTCCAAACCGAACATTTTGGCAAAAAGGAAACTTCCGGCCAATCCGAACGGTACTGATAGAATAACCGCCAAAGGAATAAACAAACTTTCGTAAAGAGCACACAGAATCAAATAAATAAATACTACACAAATGACAAACACCAATACAGTCGTATTTCCTGTTGAAGATTCTTCTCGTGACATTCCGCCAAACTCGAAACCATAACCGGCAGGTAATGTTTCTTCGGCAACTTCACGTACCGCCTGAATAGCTTGTCCGGAACTATAACCGGTAGCAGGCGCTCCATTAACGGATATAGCGGAAAAAAGATTAAAACGGGTTAAAGTCTCAGAGCCATATACCCGAGTCAAAGTCAAATACTGGCTGACAGGAGACATCTCTCCATCCGAATTACGAACGAACATATTATTCAACGCTTCCGTATCTAACCGGAACTCAGGAGATGCCTGTACCATTACACGATAAAGTTTTGAAAAACGGTTCATATTCGAGGCATAATTACCTCCGATATATCCCGACAAAGTACTTAACACATCAGATGGAGATACTCCGTTGCGCTTACAGCGAGCAGCATCGACCTCGACCATATACTGAGGGAATTTGGTATCAAACGAGGTCGTTGCACGTCCGATTTCCGGTCGTGCATTCAATTTCTCAATCATTTGCCTCGTATATTTCAGCAAATCTTCTATAGAACCGCCTTTTTGATCTTGTACATAAATTTCAAAACCACTACTCACTCCATATCCCGGGATCATAGGCTGGGCAAAAGCCATGATCTGAGCCGAGGATATATCATCTGTACGCCGGTATATCTCATCAATAACGGCATTTATTTCATCCTCTTTTTCCTGACGCTCGTCCCATTGTTTCAGACGGACAATAAACATACCGTTAGACGATCCTTGTCCGCTGATCATTCCGTTACCCGTCACCTTAGAAAACATCCGTATTTGCGGAATATCACTAATGCGTCTATCCACTTCATCCATAATAATTTTCGTCTCCTCCAAAGTATTTCCCGGTGAAGTTCGCACATCAACAAATATAGTTCCCATATCTTCCTGCGGAACAAGTCCGGTTTTAGTCGTTTTCATCAAAATAAACAAACCGGCAAAAGCCACCAACAATAAAACCAAAGCCAACCATTTCCGTTTCAGCATAAAGAAAACTCCCGTTTTATATTTCTGTACCAAACGGTGAAAAGCACTGTCGAATGCAATATGAAAACGAGAGGAAAAACTCATTTTTTTTCCATCGCCTGCAACTTCATGAGGAGTCATAATCAATGCACAAAGGGCAGGACTTAACGTCAAGGCATTGACCAAAGAGATCGCTACGGCAACAGCCATCGTCAATCCGAATTGCGTGTAAAACGTACCGGTCGTTCCTCCCATAAAACTGACAGGAATAAAGACTGCCATAAAGACAAATGTCGTCGTTACCAATGCAGATGTAATTCCTCCCATCGCATCGATCGTAGCCCGGTATGAAGATTTATACCCTTCATCGAATTTTGCCTGAACAGCTTCTACGACAACGATAGCATCATCCACCACAGTACCGATTACCAATACCAATGCAAACAAGGTCAACATATTCAAGCTAAAACCCGCCACATATAAAAAAGCGAATGTCCCCACTAAAGAAACAACTATCGAGATTGCCGGAATAAAAGTAGAACGCATGCTTTGCAAAAACACATACACCACCAAAATCACCAGTAAAATAGCTTCAACAAGCGTTTTTATCACATTTTGAATAGAAGCATCCAAAAAATCTTTAGAACTCATCAGGTCTACCAACTCCATACCTTTAGGCAAAGTTTTCGATATTTCTGCTGTCACTTTGTCTATTTCTTCTATGATCTCATTGGCATTAGACCCGGATGTTTGTGCAATCATACAGTTAGATCCGGGATGTCCGTTTACTTCTCCTATATAAGTATAGGACCTAGAACCTAATTCTATCCGTGCAACATCTTTCAAACGAAGGACTTCCCCGCTTTTTAAAGATCGGATTACCAAATTTTCATAATCTTTTTCCTCTTCATAACGTCCCCGGTATTTCAGGACATATTGGAATGTGTTTCCAGATTCCGCACCAAGTGTTCCGGTAGGAGCTTCTAAATTCTGCTCATCAAGTACGGCAGCAATATCCGACGGCATCAAGTTATATTTAGCCATTTTACCGGGATCAAGCCAAATACGCAAAGAATAATCCGCTCCCATTACATTAACCTCACCCACTCCGGCAATACGAGAAAGACGCGGCTCGATATTAATCTTCAGGTAATTATTAAGAAAGCTCTCATCAAACGAATTATCCGGACTATAAAGGGCTAATGCTTTAATATTACTTGTCTGACGCTTACGCACAGTAATGCCACCCTTCGTTACTTCTGCAGGCAATAATCCCTGTGCCGTTGCAATACGATTCTGGACATTGACTGTCGCCATATCGGGATCAGTACCTTGACGGAAATAAATAGTAATTCGTGCCGAACCGGTATTGGTTGCAGACGAAGTCATATACATCATATTTTCCACCCCGTTCAATGCCTCTTCAAGAGGAACAATGACACTCTTTTGCACAGTCTCGGCATTTGCTCCTGTATAAGTAGCAGAAACACTGACGGTAGGAGGTGCGATTTCAGGAAATTGTTCGATAGGAAGCTGCGAAAGCCCTATCAATCCAACAAGTAAAATAACAACCGAAATAACAACCGATAAAATAGGCCGGTCAATAAATGTTCTGATTTTCATAATGCGGATTATTCATTAGTGGAAGTATGAGAATCGATTACCGTTCCTTCTCGCACAAGACCTGCACCTTCGGCAATAATAACATCACCGGGAGCGAGTCCCGACTCGACAATATATTCCGTACCGTTATTCAAACGGAACACTTCAATCGGAGTAGATTTCGCCTTACCGTCAACTACTTTATAGACAAAAACGCGATTTTGCAATTCATAAGTGGCAGTTTGAGGAATAACGATTACGCTGTCTCGATGAGTAGGAACGATCACTTTTCCGCTACCACCATTGCGTAACAACTTATCCGGATTTTTAAATGAAGCACGAAGACTTACTGCACCTGTCCCGCTATCAACGGTTCCGCTAATAGCATCAATTTTACCGGAATATTGATAAACTTTACCATTACTGAGCATCAATTCTACTTCAGGCATTTGCTCCATTGTTTTCTGCAGCGAACCATATTGTTGCACAAGATCCAGAATTTGATTCTCGTCCATCGAGAAATAAGCAAAGACCTCGTTATCGTCAGAAACCGTGACTAACGGTTCTGAAATATTACTATCGACAAGAGCTCCTACTCGATAAGGAATCATACTGGCTACTCCATCTACCGGACTTTTTACTTCTGTATAAGAAAGATTATTACGTGCATTTATCTCCTCGGCACGAGCCAAAGCAAGTGCAGCTTGAGCTTCGGCAAGAGCATTACGGGCAGTTTGCAAATCGAATTCAGAAACCACATTCTCCCGAAACAGTTCTTCCTTACTTTCAGCCGTAAGTTTTGCTGTCGCAAGTTTAGATTCGGCACTCTTCACATTAGCCATAGCCGTCTCAAGCGCAGCTTTATACGGAACTTGATCGATAACAAAAAGAACTTGTCCCCTATGTACGACATCCCCTTCATTCATACAAATTTTCGTGATTATACCGCTTACCTGTGGACGTATCTCCACATATTGCCGCCCTCGAAGCGTAGCGGTATAATCTCTCTTAAGCGTTTGATTACTGAATCCGACATTCAAAGTTTTATACTTAGCAGATGTTTGTTCCTGAGGCTGAGATCCGCACGAATAGAGCAGTATAAGCCCCGATAAAATAGGAATAATGAGGTATTTCATTGAGTATAGTTGATTAATTATTACATTACATAATGAGATACAAAACAAGTAATGGCAAAAATAAAAGGATTTTGCTACATATTATAAAAGTGTTGATTAACGACAGAAAAGTGTTGATTAACGACAATAGGCAATTTTTGAGGTATAGCATCTAATATTTATCTTTGTGATAAAGATTTGATATTTTACGAATATATTAATACCCTGATGCTATTTAAAAATTTCAAAGCTAAAGGAAAGGAGACTGCATATTATACATTTATACGGTATCCTCAAATAATACACTATGTCGATCTACTTTTCTGCTTGGTTATCTTGCCATTGATTATCCTATTAGTTCCGGTCGACAAATGGATTAAAACCCAACCTGTTTTTGTCGGAACATTAGTCTTATACTTATATTTACTTTATTTCACTTACAGAAAAGCTAATATTCCCTCGCTCTTTTTAAAAAGAAAATATTTACATATCATTATCCTGATCATCATATTGACACTGATTACAGAACTATTAACACATTTCCCCATATCCGATAAATTCGGGTCTAAATTACCCATAGATTTTCGCCGTCACTTACACGCCCAAACCATATGGTTTTTCTTCTTGATCGTATCCGGATTTAGTTTAGCCATTGAAGTAACCTTCGAACTATTCCGCCAAATGTTACAAAAACAAGAAATTGAAGCAGAAAAAAACAAAGCCGAGTTAGCGATGTATAAAGCTCAGATAAATCCACATTTTCTATTTAATACGCTCAATACGCTTTATGGTTTGGTCATCACTAAATCAGATCTGACAGAATCTGCATTTGTAAAATTTTCGAATATCCTGAAATACATGTATGATAATACTTCGGTAGAAAAAATAAACATAAATAACGAAATCGAATATATCCGGCAATATGTAGAATTACAAAAACTCAGACTAAATCACCATACAAAAGTCATTTTTGAAAGCCGTACAGATGAAGAACACGTTCTTATCCCTCCTATGATACTGATTACATTTGTCGAAAATGCTTTTAAATACGGGACGTCGTCTTCTGAAGATTGTACCATACTTATACGAATTATAGTCGAAGATGGTGTTTTGCTTTTCAAGACTCGTAACTCTATCATGAAAGAAAAAAAAGAAGGTAAATCATCTATCGGCATCGAAAATTGTAGAAAACGCTTGCAAATGCTCTATCCCGGACTCTTCACCCTTGTCACCGAAAAAGATGATAACAAGCAGGAGTTCTTGGTTAAATTAACGATACAATTGTCTCGAATATGAAGCAAATCAACTGCATAGCTATCGATGATGAACCGATCGCACTACTGGTAATCAAACAATTTTGCGAAAGGAAAGGGAACATTGAGTTAAAAACTTTCTGTGAGCCTCGTATAGGATTAGAAGAAATAAAAAAAGACAAACCTGACATCGTATTTCTCGATATAGAGATGAACGGTCTTAACGGATTGGAAATCGCAAAAAAGCTGCCTCATAATTGTTGTTTGATATTTACTACGGCTCATGCTCAATATGCTCTTGACGGCTTTAATCTCGATGCGGTAGATTTCCTGCATAAACCGATAGCTTACGAGCGTTTCGACAGGGCAATTGAAAAAGCTATACGAAATATTTCGGGATGGAACAACAAAAATGATCAAGAGACAATCGTTGTCAAGCAGGAATATAACAACATAAATATATTGCTATCTGATATTTTCTATATCGAGGCTTTAGAAAATTATTGTAAAATACACAGAATAAACGGCAATAGCGTAATATCACGGCTCAACATCAAAAGCATTCATAAAATGTTACCACAAAACACTTTTTTAAGAGTACACCGTTCATTCCTCATACCCATAAACCGCATACAAAGATTTTCTAAACAAGAAATATGGCTAAGAGGTTTATCAAGGCCTATACCGGTAGGAAGGCGTTATGCAAAAGAAATATATGATTTTTTGACCGATAACAGACAACTGTAATAAATATCGATTATCAAAAGCCATATATTAAATTTGAAGAGGCTGAACTCTACAAACACTCCCAAACAAGATCGAAAAACGAGCTATCAGACAACATCAATCTTCTCTTTTCAATATTTTTACAATGTCACAAAAAAGTTTCCGATCTTTTTAAATAATGCCAAAATGAATTAACGCATTTCGAATGCCATCATTATCAACCGTATCTGTTACATAGTCGGACACCGCTCGTATAGACTCGGCAGCCCCACCCATAGCTATCCCTATACCGGCTTCCCGAAGCATTGAAATATCATTTCCCCCATCTCCAAAAGCTATTGTATGCGAAATATCAAAATCATAATAAAAAGCAAATTCTCTAATACCAGATGCTTTATCAACGCCTTTCACATTTATATCTGCAAAAATCGGATGCCACCTGGAAGCGGAAAGGTTCGGAAGTTGAGCCATAACTTCTTTTTCTGTCTCCTCATCACAATAAAAACATAACTGACAACATTTACCTTCGATAAACTCCTTTTCTATATCGATGACCGGCGGAACAGGATGATCTACCAATCTCGCCAATTCTATAACGATAGGGTTCAACTCATTGACAAAAATTCCGTTATTCGTTTCAACGGCTATCGGAAACCCAAATTGTCGAGAAAGAGCATAAGCTTTCTGAAAATCTTTATCAGAAATTTGTTTTTTAGACACGGAAGTACCGTCTCTCAAGACGCAATCCGAACCGTTAAGGGCTATTACGGCATCAAAAGGGACTTCTTCTATTTCATGCAAATCACTTGCAGCTCGTCCTGTCGCGATAATAATTTTACACCCCGAATTATGGACTTGCCGTAACGCATCTATTGCCGACTGAGGCACACGATGAGTATCAAAACTTACCAACGTACCGTCAACATCTAAAAATATCGCCCTTATCATATTTAAGAAATTATATTATAAGAAGTTTACAACTCTATTAGTTTATTATCGATAACTTGTAAAGGCTCAATAACTACTCATATCAAATTTACTGCAACATCATTATGGCTGACTTGCAAAATTATAATAATTGTTTTCAGATCTTGAAAGCAGAATAGCAATTTTTTACTTCCGCAAATAAAAAAGATAAAAAAATCGTCAACAATTTCAATAAAAAATAAACCCGCCTATTATTCAATTGATAATAAGCGGGTTATAAATATTCATGTTGTCCTGGAAGGATTCGAACCCTCACAAGCGGAACCAGAATCCGATGTGCTACCGTTACACCACAGGACAATTTTTTTATTGCGCTGCAAAGGTGCGAATTTATTTCTCTATTACAAAACCATACCGATATTTTTTACTTTCGATTAAGTTTTTTTTACAAGGCTGTTTCTTCTTTAGGCAAAGCTGACTCTACTGCTTCGTATGATTTTTTCATAAGCGTTTCAATATCATGTCCTGAAATAGGGTCAGGGAATAGGGGTTTATGAATAGTCAAAACCATTTTTCCCGGTTTTATCAAAT
Source organism: Coprobacter fastidiosus (assembly GCF_982245605.1). Classification (NCBI taxonomy): domain Bacteria; kingdom Pseudomonadati; phylum Bacteroidota; class Bacteroidia; order Bacteroidales; family Barnesiellaceae; genus Coprobacter; species Coprobacter fastidiosus. The sequence goes on from NZ_CEVCIF010000003.1 coordinate 27,129, forward strand.
ATGACGAACGAGGCAACACAGAAAAAGAGCCGTCAATCGTTAAAGGTACTACGGGCAAATTTAAATCAATAGCCAACTGATAAGCCCCTTTCTTAAAGCGTTGAAGTTTCCCGTTCCATGTACGCGATCCTTCAGGAAAGACAACTAAGGACATGCCGTGTCTCAACGTCTGTTCTGCCATATCCAATGTTTCCCGAATACTTTTAGGCCCAGAACGATCTACAAATATATGTCCGGCTGCAGCACAAGCTTTTCCGACAAATGGTATGCGTCTGAGGCTTTTTTTCATCATCCATTTAAAATTATGTCCTAAGAAGCCATAAATTAAAAAAATGTCATACGCTCCCTGATGATTTGCGACAAAAACATAAGAAGTTTTCTTATCGATATTTTCCCGACCTTTTACTTTAACTCGCACAAACGAGATCCAACAAAAAAGCTGAGACCAAATGCGTCCCGGATAATATCCCCAAACTTTACTGTCTCCGATAAAACAGCCGACAATCGTCACTAATGCTGTTATTATAGTCAATACCAATAAAATAGGAAATGCAATAAGCCACTGGTAAAAAAAGAACAGTATTCTTAACATAAAATACACTACGGTTAATTACAATCAATATATAAAGACAAAGGTAGCTGTTAAGTTTTAGAAATACAACAGCTTTTCAGGATTCTTGCTGTTCGAGAATCATTAAGAAAGTTTTCAAACCAACATTCCTTATCAGGAATAAAACCTCTCTCTAAAAAGGAAAAAAGGGTTCTGCAAATTAGTTTGCAGAACCCTTTTAGTGTCCGAGATGAGATTCGAACTCACACGATCCAATGATCACTACCCCCTCAAAGTAGCGTGTCTACCAATTTCACCACCCGGACATCGTTGTTTTTGAAGCGTGCCCAAAACAGGACTCGAACCTGCACGTTCGCAATAAACACTAGTCCCTGAAACTAGCGCGTCTACCAATTCCGCCATTTGGGCTTACTCGCTGTCACGGAAAAACCGTGGAGCGAAAGACGGGACTCGAACCCGCGACCCTAACCTTGGCAAGGTTATGCTCTACCAACTGAGCTACTTTCGCATAAAATTATCAATTTAAAATTTTTTACCCCCGTAAAAATATCAGAGCGAAAGACGGGACTCGAACCCGCGACCCTAACCTTGGCAAGGTTATGCTCTACCAACTGAGCTACTTTCGCAATTGCGACTGCAAATATAAGGTGTTATTTTGAGTTGTGCAAATGCAAAATATTATTTTTTCACCTTTTTTACGATCCTGTTTTTGTTACTTTTTGAATACTAACCGCTTAATATCTAAATCATATCAAACGATCCCTTCATATCAACGATTGCGTAACATCGAAAAAAATTCTTCTCTCAATTCTCTGTCCTTAAAATTGCCAGAATATAAACAAGTCGTAGTCGATGCATTCTGTTTTTCAACCCCTCTCATCTGCATACACAGATGACGCGCCTCTACCATAACGATAGTCCCATACGGTTCGATTACAGAATCAAAACAATCGAGTATCTCCTGAGTCATACGTTCTTGAACCTGAAACCTCCGTGCAAAAGCATCAACAAGCCGCGCAGGTTTACTCAAACCCACAATTTTATCTCCCGGCATATATCCGATATGCACTTTACCGAAGAAAGGAAGCAAGTGATGTTCACACAAAGAATAGAACTCTATATCTTTTACAAGAACTATTCGCTGAGAATCTCCATAATTTTCATGAAAGATAGCCGAACGGAGAATCTCTTCAGGCGACTGGTCATAACCGCTCGTTAAAAATTTCATAGCACGAGCAACCCGTATAGGTGTTTTTTCTAATCCCTCCCGGTTTACATCTTCACCCAATAACTCCAATATACTTTTATAATGTCCGGCTATCAAATCTTCCTTTTCTTGATCAGATAACCGGTCCTGTACCTTTTGCATATTACCAAAGTCTTTATAATCTTCATTCTACAATACGTGTTAAGCGGATCATATCCTTCACAACACGCATTTCCCGAAATTGAGGAAATGTATTCTTTAATTCGATCAACTTGAGATTCGCTTCTTCAAATGAACGAAAGTCTCCCACCCTAAGTCTCCAAAAAGGAGATGTAAACGTAACGTAAGTGGACAATTCCGGATCTGCATCTTTTATCATAGAAGCTTTCTGATAAGCTTCATCTTTGGATCTTCTCTGATTATTATCCGAAAACACTTGTATTCGATACCCGCGGACTGTTACATAATTCATATCTCTCGATGATGTTCCGGATAAAGCGACATTACCTGTCCGCCTTGCCAGACGATCGGTAAGACGTGCATCCTGAAACAAACGGACACGTGCATTTCCGGTAACACGCTCTAACGACTGAACAATTGAAGTATCTGCTACCTGCACCTGAGCGTATGCACCACACCAACCTACAAGCGATAATAAAACGATCGATAAAACAGTTCTTCTTTTCATAGGCTTTATACAGATAAGAAAACTGCAAAAGTAAGCATTCTATCTTACTTTTGCAGTTTATAGCCTGTTTAATTATTTAAAATGCATTGATAATGCCCATAAAGGAATCGACTTCCAAAGCTGCTCCTCCGATAAGTCCTCCGTCCACGTCTTTATTTGCAAACAATTCTTTCGCATTCGAAGGCTTACAACTTCCTCCATAAAGAATAGAACAGTTTTCAGCAACTTCATTGCCATATTTATCAGCAATAGTTTTACGAATAAACGCATGCATTTCTTGAGCCTGTTCTGCAGTAGCAGTTTTTCCTGTTCCGATAGCCCATACCGGTTCATAAGCCAATATGATTTTTCCAAAATCTTCTGCAGACAGATTAAATAAAGATTCTTCTATCTGAGCTTTCACTACATCAAAATGTTTTCCGGCTTCTCTTTCCTCAAGCACTTCTCCAATACAGAAAATAGGAGTCAAACCATTAGCCAAAGCAAGAATTGTCTTCTCTTTCAGAATTTCCGGAGTTTCATGATAATAAGCACGGCGTTCTGAATGACCGAGAATTACATACTTAGCTCCTGTAGAAGCAACCATCTGGGCCGAAACCTCTCCGGTATAAGCGCCAGAAGCTTTATCTGCACAGTTTTCTGCAGCAACACCTATTTTATTCGTATCGATAGCATCTACAACAGAGGCTAAATGAATAAAAGGAGTACCGATAATCACATCGCAATTAGGAGTTTTTCCTGCCAAAGCAGCCTCAATACCTTTAGCCAATTCAAGACCTTCCTGAAGCGTCTTGTTCATTTTCCAGTTACCTGCAACAATGTTTTTTCTCATAACAAATATTAATTGTGTGGTTATATAATAAAATAACTATTACTCTTGTTTTTCCGAAGATACCAAAGAAGATTTTTTTTCTCTCCTCTTTTGCCGGGCTTCTCGTATTTTGCCGATAATAGCGGCAACTGTTTTTTCAGTCAACAACAAAATAAACATCGGTACGGCATAAATCGATACCAATATTCCCAAATTTTTCGATCCGTCATATACCCATGTACGCCCGATCGGGAGATTCTCTATCTCATCATTCAACTGTGCTTCGTCCGGCAAATGCGAAGGAAGCTGTTTCCATATAATCGTGCCTTTATGCAAAAGCATTACACCCGGATTACCCCGTATAATCGTTTTTATCGTAGTCTCATCCATCCTATAAAAAGGATAATCAGCTCCTGTATTATCCTGCCAAACAGCAATCGCCGAATCAGACGATGCAGTCACACAATAAAAATTATAGCCATAAGCCAATGCATAATCATATAAATCGTTTATTTTATCGATCTCACTTTCATCTGCATTTTCTAACGACGGAGTAAGCAATAAAAAAGTATATTGCGGATCTTCCAATATATCCCGAGCTATGTCAACATCATCTTCTCCAGAACGAATAATAAAATCCTCGATCGAAGATTTCTTTTTATCCGATATATTTTTTTTCTCTATCCGATCTACAAATACCCATGTAGTATCGTTCATGGGAATATCATCTAAAGAAAATTCTTTTCGAATACCCCCTTTTTCGTAAACGAAAAGATAATCATCACCTGCATCGATATTTCCACCCGATATAGCCTCCAGGATGTTCACACCTACTTTATAAGGACGAAAATCCAATATAGGCTGAAAATAAACACCAAACCATGCCAAAGCAAGGGCAAATAAAAGAGAGTATAATACAGTAAGCCACTGAACAGATTTATTATATACTCCTTTTACCAAACTATTATAACGAACAAGGAATAATACGGGAATCAATAAAAAAACATTTTTAAAAAAAGTCTCCCAATTGGTCAAGACAAGGGCATCACCAAAACACCCGCAATCGCTTACAGGATCGGCTATCGCCAGATAAAGTGTCAACGGGGTCATAAAGCACATGACCAACAAAACCAGCCATGAGGTCAATTTGCGGTAAGAACCGAGTAAAGTATTTATTCCCAGCAAAAACTCAAATGCAGCTAACACTACACCGAAAAAAAGAGATAAAGGAGATAAAAATCCGATACCTAAAACAGAAAAATATTCTTCGAATTTAATAGCAGACCCTGTAGGATCAATTGCTTTTACAAAACCGGAAAAGATAAAAGTAGCCCCGACAATCAACCGGGAGGCTATTACCAGCAGCCATAAAATCCGATTTCGTACCGATGAATCTTTTATTTCCGTTTTATTCTCCATACTCCAATTTTATCAATCCGAAAAGAGAATAGTTGATCATATCCATATAATTAGCATCCACTCCTTCAGAAACGAGTGTTTTCCCCTCATTATTTTCGATCTGCTTAGTACGGTATATTTTCATCAAAATAAGATCAGTATAAGAACTCGTCCGCATACTACGCCAAGCCTCGTCATAATCATGATTTTTAGCATACATTAAACGTTTGGTCTCATCCATATACTTGTCATACAGCTCAAGAGCCTTCTCTACAGAAATGTCTTCTCCATCCGAATATCCTAACTCCAATTGGATAAGACCGATAATACCATAATTAACTATCGCTATCAACTCAGAGCGAATCCCCTCGTCGACTTTACATTCTCCCTTAATCTCAATGCTCCGAATCCGGTTAGCTTTAATAAATATTTGGTCGGTTATGGATTGAGGACGCATGATACGCCATGAAGGGCCGTAATCTTTCAGCTTTTTGGCATACAGATCACGACAAATGCTTATAACATGTTCAAATTGTGCAACCGTATCTGTCATAAAAAATATTTTTCGGGTACAAAGGTACAAAAAACAATGAAATCAGGTTTTATAAAAACCTTGATTTCTCCAAGGCCCAAATCAAATTAAATCCGGACAATATATCAATCCCTGCCTTATTCATCAGCAAGCACATCGTCACTACCTTCTTCCTGCCGCAACTCATACATTTCATGATATTCATTCCAATCAGGATCTTTTTCTGTATAAATCACTATCGGAAGTTTTTCGAAAGAAGACAAAGCTTTATTCAACATCTCCCCGAAAGCCGGAACATTTCGTGTATAAAAAATCCATGTCCGTTCATTATCACCGGTATATACACCTGTCAATATCGCCAGTTTGTCTTTTTCCATAGCCTTTTGCAGAGCATCCTGTACAGGTTCCATCACACGAGCGTCAGACTCACAAGGCATTCCTCTACTATCACCATTATACTTCCAATAAATTTCAACCCGTTCCTTAAATTTTCCTGAACGTACATACAACTCCAAATCATCACGACCGCAAACAATCACCATAGCTCCGTTCTCAGTTTCTGAAACAGTCGTAAACCAATTATTAGACAACTTCATTTCCTATTTGTTTTTAATTACCGGTTCTACAAAGATAGAGATAATTTAGTCCCTGTTTAAAATTACACAGAAATATTTTACAACAATCCACGTCGTTCGCAAACATCAAATGAGTTCTCCCCAAAGCGAAAAATATCTGAAACTTATTTGTTTATATCAAAATGAAATGTATTTTTTCGGATTCTTTTTATAAAAAGACTATCTTTGTCCATAATATTTAACCTATTTAATGACACAATGAAAAAACATATCGATCTTTTTTGCGCAATAACCGCATTATTTTTATCCGGTGCATGTGCTCCGACCGTTAAAGCTCCCGAAGCAATTCTTCCGATACCAGAGCCAAAACAGGTAGAATGGCAGAAAATGGAAACCTATGCATTTGTACATTTCGGATTAAATACATTCAACGATCGTGAATGGGGATACGGAGATTCAGATCCCAAAACTTTTAATCCCACAAAGCTCGATTGCGAACAGTGGGTAAAAACATTCGTTGCATCCGGGATGAAAGGAGTTATCCTTACAGCAAAACATCATGACGGCTTTTGTTTATGGCCGACAAAACTAACGGAATACTGTATCAGAAACACTCCATATAAAGAAGGGAAAGGCGATATTGTCGGTGAACTGGCAGCAGCTTGCAAAAAATATGGTATCAAATTTGCCGTATATCTTTCACCGTGGGACAGACATCAAGCCAACTACGGAACACCGGAATATGTAGATTATTTTCATAAACAACTGCGAGAATTAATGACCGATTACGGAGAGGTATTCGAAGTCTGGTTCGATGGAGCTAACGGAGGAGACGGATGGTATGGAGGAGCGAAAGAAAATCGTACCATCGATCGCAAAAACTATTACAATTATCCTGAAATATATAAGATGCTGAGTGAATTGCAACCGCAGGCCATCATTTTTTCGGATGGAGGACCCGGTTGTCGTTGGGTAGGAAATGAAAAAGGTTTTGCAGGAGCAACAAACTGGTCTTTTTTACGTACAGGAGAAGTCTTTCCCGGCTATGAAAAATACCGTACACTGCAATACGGCCATGCCGACGGCGATCAATGGGTAGCGGCCGAATGCGATGTTTCTATTCGTCCGGGATGGTTTTATCATCCCGAAGAAGACAATCAGGTGAAAAATGTAGATCAATTGACCGATCTTTATTACCGCAGCGTAGGGCACAACGCAACGCTATTGCTTAACTTCCCTGTTGACCGAAACGGGTTGATTCACCCCATAGACTCTGCCAATGCCGTAAACTTCTACAAAAACATCCAAAAGCAATTAGCAAATAATCTATTAGCCGGTATTATACCTTCAGTATCTAACGAAAGAGGCGGAAGATTTACTGCAAAAGCAATAACTGACCGAGAATACGATACCTATTGGGCAACCGAAGATAGTATCAAATCCGCCACAATAGAATTTTCTTTACCGGAAAAGAAAAAAATCAACCGAATGATGTTGCAGGAATATATCCCGTTAGGACAACGTGTAAAAACATTTTCTGTAGAACATCGTAAAAACGGCAAGTGGTTTCCCGTAAAATTGAATGAAGAAACGACTACTATCGGATATAAACGGTTACTCCGGTTCGAAACAATAAATACGGATACAATCCGCATAAACATAACCGATTCCCGGGCATGCCCATGCATCAACAATATCGAGGCTTATTATGCAGGAGAGACTGATGAAATTTCGTTCAAAACCGATACAAAAAAATTAAATAGTTTTCCTTTTAAAATCCAAGGTATTTCTGATAACGAAATTCTGAAAGCGACAGACGGAAACGACTCCACATCTTGTTTTATAAAGAGTAACACGGTAATAATCGATTTCGGAGAAGAGCGTGTTATCTCATCATTCCATTATCTACCTGACCAGAGTGAATACAATAAAGGTCTCATTGCTTTATACGAACTCATGACAAGCAATGACGGTCAAAATATCGATAAGACAATAGCAAAAGGTGAATTTTCCAATATAAAACATAACCCTATACTCCAATCCGTCTACTTTACTCCTGTAAATACCCGTTATCTTTTCTTGAAAGCAGTTAAAATGATCAATGAAGGCGAACCCATAGGATTTTCAGAAATCGGTATTCAATAATAAGCTTTTACACTTAACCATAAAGGATCTGTTTTTTGAAAACAGATCCTTTATGGTTAAGTGAATTTTCATCACCGGATAAAAATAACTATCTTTGGCGACTATAAACAGAATTCACCTCATAAGAATGAAAATTTATTATCAGATTATACTTTTAATTTTCTGCAATACATTATTCATACAAGCAAACAGCACAGACTCTATCGTCGCACAAAAACATCTGAAAACAATAACAGTATCTCAAATAAGAAACAAAAATAACACGATCTCCATATCGCCCGACAGCCTTGTTCAATATGGAAATTCACTGAACGACATTCTGTCTTTTTTCCCTTCATTGGAAAACGATATGGAAGGAAATATCCGATTACGGGGATCTGATAAAATCACATTTCTCATTAACGGAAAGCCTACTTCTTTCTTAGGAAATTACCGGAGCGAAATAATGATACAACTCCCAGCATCGGCCATCGGAGAAATCAAAGTCAACCATATTCCGGATGTAAGCCAACAAGCAGAAGGTTCGACGGGAACAATCGATCTTATATTAAAAAAATCTCAACAGAACATACCCTCAGGACAAGTCTATTTAGGAACAGCCAATAGCGACCGATATATGGCCGGTGCTCATTTCGGAACTCCGCTATCTCCACACTGGAAATTCAATGCCGGCATCGATTACAAACGCGAGTATAGGAAACGTACATTTCTGAATACGATCACTTCTCGCGAAAATAATATTGTCACAAACGAGCAAATTCAAGATAATTCGGCAATAGCCCATCCTCAAACAATCGTAGGCTCTTTAGGAAGCGAGTTGAACCGAAATAAACACACTTTCAAAGCTGACTTCTCTTTTATACAGATGTGGTTCGACCGCATCGGAAATATTCACAATACCGAAACAAAAAAAGAGATGAAAGTAATCCGTGACAACGAACAGGCCAATCGCCAATATAGTGTCGCAACGTTCTACCAATATACGCACAACGATCAAATTTCTTTTTTCACAGACTTCAATTACCGACATACGACATACGATGAAAACAACGACTATCAACGCAATGTTTTACGCCCCAAACCAAACTTGATACAAGACAAATTCTTTATCGACCAAAAAAATGACGAATATGAATTGAGTCTGGCAGGAAAAATCGGGACATTCAAGACCGGATATAACACATGGATTACAACTTCTACGAATGCAAACCGAAAAGAAATATATGATAACGGCTTTTATGCCGAAGCTCAGGAAGCATCTTTTAATATGGATATGAATCGCCAGATACATTCTCTCTTTTTGCAATATGAAAAACAGTGGCAAAAATGGTTTATATATGCAGGAATAAGAGGAGAATATACTCACCAATCGGTTTATTTGGCAAAGGATAACAACCGGATAAAACAAGATTATTGGAATTTATTTCCGGCATTCCAACTTTCTTATAATAATCAACGCTCCGGACACTCGTGGCAACTCTCTTACCGGCAACGTATCAACCGGCCTGTTTTTTCTGAATTAAACCCGTTTCTCGATCAAAGCGACCCTCAAGAAACCATACAGGGAAATCCCTACCTAAAACCGGAAATCAGCCACAATACAGCATTAAGCTACCATTATACGAACCGAACCTTTACATTCACACCTACATTATTTTACAGAAATAAAAAACAGACCATAGCACAAATTACACAAGAAGATATGGTCGTTACTTATAAAAATCTATATCACAGCCAATCGGCAGGAGCAGAGCTCGGTATATATATTTCACCGGTAAAATGGATGGATATACGCATAAACGGAACTGTATATTATGATGAAATACAAGCCGACAAAAAAGGGAATAAACGAAACGACTGGGCATGGAATACCAATGGGATCGTATCATTCAGGCTTACTCCTACCACAACTTTACAATGTAACGGTAACTACATATCCGATTTACAAACAGTACAAGGAAAAATAGAGTCTCGTTACCGAATAGATACAGGAATAAGGCAAAGCATATTGTCCGGAAAAGGAGAAGTAACTCTACAAATAAACGACTGGTTCGGATCGGTAAAAGAAATTACCGTAATCGATACGCCGACATTATATAAGCGTACTGAAAAAAGTCGTGATAACCGTACCGTATGGTTAGGATTTGCATGGAATTTCAATATAAATAAACAAAATAATAAGCTAAACTTAACATTATGAAACTAAAAAGAATGTTGTTACCCTTAGCTTTCGCGGCAATTTTGTCGCCGGTAAAAGCAGACGAGGGGATGTGGTTACTTCCGTTTTTAAAACAACAAAATTCGGAACAACTGAAAAAATTAGGGTTAAAACTCGATGTAGATGACATCTATAATCCCGAACGAACTTCTCTGAAAGATGCTATCGTTATCTTCGGAGGAGGATGTACCGGAGAAATTATCTCACCAGAAGGATTAATCCTTACCAACCACCATTGCGGATACAGCGCTATTCAACAACATAGCTCGGTAGAGCACGATTATTTGAGTAACGGATTCTGGGCAATGGATAAAAAGGACGAGCTCCCTACTCCGGGTCTCGAAGTCCGTTTTATCGATAAAATCGAAGAAGTAACCGATTTTATCCAAGAAGAAGTCAGCAAAACCGGAGATCCGTTGAAAGCTTTCGATCCGGCATTTCTCGATAAAATGGCAAAAGAAAAAGTCGGAGAGAAATTTTTGGCGGAAAACCCTTTTACAGAAATAAGCATAAAACCGTTTTTCGGAGGAAATCGATTCTTTATGTTCACAATGAAAGTATATAAAGATATTCGTTTCGTTGGTGCTCCCCCCTCTTCTATCGGGAAATTCGGAGCTGATACGGACAATTGGATGTGGCCACGTCACACCGGAGACTTCTCTCTTTTCCGGGTTTATACCGATGCTCAGGGAAATCCGGCAGAATATTCAGAAAACAATATCCCCATGCACCCGAAAAAATATTTCAATATTTCACTGAAAGGGATCAAAGAAAACGATTTTGCCATGATCATGGGATTTCCCGGGTCGACCAACCGTTATTATACGTCATGGGAAGTAAAACAACGTCGTGATGTAGATAATACGATCCGCATCAATATGCGAGGTATCCGTCAAAAAGAGATGTTAGACGAAATGCTTGCCGACCCGAAAGTAAGAATCCAATATGCCAGCAAGTATGCCCGTTCGAGCAACTATTGGAAAAACTCTATCGGGATGAACAGAGGGATCAATAAACTGAAAGTTATAGAAAACAAAGAGTTGGACGAAGCTCGGTTCAAAGTATGGGCAAATGACAACAACCATCCGGAATATATTCAAGCACTAAATGAAATGCGGGATGCAACTTTACAAATGAATAATATCAAATACCAATATTATATGTTATTGGAAGCGTTGTATCAAGGAGTGGAATTTTCCGGAGTTCCTGCTCGTAATAAAAAACTGATCGAAGCTTTAGAGCATAAAAACGACTCTATCATCAAATCTGAATTGGCCGATCTTGAAAAAGCTTACAAAGCATTTGCAAATAAAGATTATAACCGCAAAGTCGACCAAAGGGTATCGAAAGTCATGCTGAAAGCATATATGAAAGAGGTCGGGAAAGAAAACCGTCCCGAAATTTTCACCCTTATCGATAAAAAATTCGACGGTAACATCGACCGCTTTGTTGATGAAGCTTTTAAAACTTCAATTTTCGGAAGCGATGAAAATTTCAATAAATTCATGAAAAAACCGACGGCCAAAGCCCTAAAATCGGATTTAATGATACAATACGCTCAATCTGTCATTCAAAAAATGATAGACCTACGTAAAGAACTAAAACCAATAAATGAGAAGTTCGCTTTAGCCAAACAAACATATATCAAAGGCCTACTCGAAATGAATCCCGGTAAACCGGCATATCCGGATGCAAACTTTACAATTCGAGCAACCTACGGACAGGTACTGCCGTATTCTCCGTCAGACGGTATAGATTATCATTACTATACTACGTTGAAAGGAGTTATGGAAAAAGAAGATCCGAACAACTGGGAATTTGTAGTTCCGGAAAAACTAAAAGAACTCTACAAAAACAAAGATTTCGGTCAGTATGCCATGCCGAATGGAGAAATGCCCGTAAACTTCCTCTCGAATAACGATATTACCGGCGGAAATTCGGGTAGTCCGGTATTTAATGCTAACGGAGAACTTATCGGAACGGCATTTGACGGAAACTGGGAAGCCATGAGCGGCGATATTGTATTCGAAGAAGCTCTTCAACGAACAATAAGCGTCGACATCCGTTACATACTATTCATCATAGACAAGTTTGCGGGAGCAAAAAATATCATCGATGAAATGAGTATTGTCAAATAAAATTGCAACCATATATAATAAAGAAGGCTCGGATTCACATTCTGGGCCTTCTTTATTATATAATATTTCATACAAATACAATAAAATATCTCACTATTTTCACTATATTTGCCCATAAGTCTAATATCATTCAATAATTTTATGACACATTTCAAATTTTGTCGGCTTCATTTATTTGTAACTATCGCGAGTATAACGACATTAATCTCCTCATGCGATCCGAAGAATGACAATAATACCTACATAGAAGAAGAGGCATTATCTGCACCTTCTAACTTCACAACCGATTATACTAATAAATGTATTCGATGGGATGCAGTTCCTAATGCTGAAAAATATTATTGTACCATCAATGATCGTGAAAATTATACCATTTCAAAGAACTACATCAATTTAACAAATACATCCATAACCGAAGATCAATGGCATACAATTACTGTTCAAGCTATAGCACCGACCAATTCAAAATGGTACAATTCTTCAACAGTTAATCATCCTTTTATCTTCACAAAAAAAACATTACTTGCCACACCAACTAACTTCAAACACGAAATTTTTGAAATTATAGACCCAATTTCAAAACAACCTGAAAATAAAATAAAAATAATGTGGGATGCTGTTCCCAATGCCGAAAAATACTATGTTACATTTAAAAAACAACAAGAAACACACCCAAAGTGGGAAAGTAGACCTATTACCGAGTCATCTTTTATACCAATGCGCACCATAGAAATAGGGCATAACTACGTTCTTGAGATCTGTGCCATTCCTAAAGAAAACAGTCCTCTTTACGTAACTTCAGAAACCAAGGAAATAATAATCACTGCCCAATAGACCCATAACACACACTTCATTACAAACGATTTATAAGCCCCCATTATTAAACTTTATTCTTTTACATCATCTTCCGGTACATTATCCTGTACAACGCGTTTCTTCTGAAACTTTTCATGAATAGACTGCATCAGATGATAAAAATTCGGAATAAATAACGTACCCAACAAAGTATTCACCGCCATACCAAAAACAACTGCCGTTCCTAATGATATACGGCTCGAAGCTCCTGCTCCGGTCGCAAAAATAAGGGGCATTACTCCCAATATAAAAGCAAATGAAGTCATCAAAATCGGGCGTAATCGCACTCGTCCGGCTTCTATAGACGCTTCGGTAATCGACTCGCCCTTTTTACGATAATCGATAGCGAACTCAACAATTAAAATAGCATTTTTCGCTGAAAGTGCAATTAAAAGAATAATCCCGATCTGACTATAAATACTGATAGACAATCCCAATAACATGCAACCGAGTACCGCCCCCAATATGGCAAACGGCAATCCGAGTATCACAGCAATAGGGCTCGTCCAACTCTCGTATTGGGCTGCAAGAACCAAAATAACGACCAAGATGGCCAGTCCGAAAATTAGACTAACCGAAGAACTTGCTTGAGTTTCCTGATACGCCTCTCCTGTCCAATCATAACCGAACGTAGTCCCTAATACCCGATTACTTAAATTTTCCATCCCCTGAATTCCTTGCTGCGAACTGAATCCGGGTGTAGTTATAGCCGTAATAGCTGCAGAAGAATACATATTATATCTATTCACCAGATTAAGTCCCAATTGCTCTTCCAATGTAGTAAATGCTGAAAAAGGTACCATATCACCGTTCTGATTACGAACGCTCAGTTTCAAGACATCACCTATCACCGTACGGCTATCGGCGGCAGCTCCTAACTTAACCTGATAAATGCGCCCGAATTGAACAAAATCATTGACATAAGCCGAACCCATATAATATGAAAGCGTCGAAAAAACATCACTCAGTACCAAACCTTGCATTTTAACTTTATCTCTGTCTATATTCAAAAAATACTGAGGCGTATTCCCCTGAAACATAGAATTGAGAGTCATTATCGCCGGTTCTGTTCCGGCTTGTTCCAACAGTGCCGAAACAGCATTCTGTAATGCTGTAGTACCCAAACTATTTCTATCTTCCAGCTCAAACTGTAAACCTCCGCTTACTCCCATGCCCGATATTGCAGGAGGATTGACTGCAAAAATAACAGCCTCCTGAATAGATGCAGCTTGAGCATTTAGTCGATTCACAACAGAAAATACACTCTCATCTTTAGCTTTACGTTCGTCCCAATTTTTCAACATGACAAAAAAAGTCGCACCGTTCGACGCATTTGCTCCTTGCATCATCGAGAAACCATTTATACACAAATAGGTGCGAACTTCAGGATAAGAATCGAGCATTTTCATGATTTTTCGGGACACCTCTTCTGTACGTTGCAGGTTTGCAGCATTCGGGAGCTGCACGGATACGACAAAATACCCTTGATCTTCCTGAGGAATAAATGATGTAGGCCAACGTAAAAACAACCAAAGCGCCCCGACAGACAAAATGAGAAAAAGAGACATCGTAATTACCGGCTTGCGAAGAAAATAGGTAATAGCCTTTACATAAGCTCCGAGAGTTTTATCATATACCTTATTGAATCCTTTATACAAGAAAAATTTAGGGTCTTTAGTCGGTTTTAAAAATAATGCGCACAAAGCCGGCGTCAAAGACAAAGAATTAATTCCGCTAAAAACCGTAGCTGTTGCAATCGTTAACGCAAACTGTTTATAAAGTTCACCTGTGATACCACTAATAAAGGCCGTAGGTATAAACACCGCCAGCAACACCAAAACCACACCGATCACAGGGCCTGTAATCTCTTCCATAGCTTGAGTAACCGCCTCTTTATTGGTGTATTTTCCGGTATCGAGAAGACGAGACGAATTTTCAACTACGACTATGGCATCGTCCACAACTATGGCTATTGCCAATACCAAGCCGAAAAGAGTCAACGTATTTATCGAAAAACCGAACAGATGCATCACAGCAAATGTACAAATAAGAGAAACCGGAATAGTCAGAGAAGGGATTATCACGGCTCTGAAACTTTGCAAGAAAAGCAATATGACAAGCATGACCAACAAGGTGGTTTCGACAAAAGTAACCAACACCTCGTCAATAGAAGCCGTCACAAATTCGGTAGTATCCAATACCACCTCATAATGCACCCCTTCCGGTAAATATTTTTCCAAATCCTGCATTTTCGCCTTAACATTTTTCGCAACATTAAGAGAATTAGATCCGGGTAATTGATAAATAGCAATTGCAGCAGCTTGCTTCCCATTTTGAGTCGAAGTCACACTATAAGATGCACTTCCCCTATCGATACGGGCAATATCCTTCAATCGCAAATATTTACCGTCCGGCAAAGTTTTAATTACGATATTTCCGAATTCGTCAGGAGTAGTCAAACGCCCCTTTGCCGTCAAAGTAAACTGGAATGCTTCTTTCCTATCCAAAGGCGGTTCTCCAACAGTTCCGGCAGAGACCTCCATATTTTGAGACTGTATAGCACTATATACATCTGCCGGAGTCAATTTCCGGATACGCATAATTTCCGGATCAAGCCATACACGCATACTATAATTTCCTGTTCCGAATACAGTTACAGCCCCAACTCCCGGCAAGCGGGAAAGTTGGTCGGTCAAATTAAGGCTCGCATAATTTGAAAGATATAACCCGTCATACATCGGGTTATCAGATTGCAGAGACAAGAACATTACGATATTCGTAGATTGTTTTTTTGTAACGATTCCCTGTTGTATCACAGCTTCAGGAAGATTTCCTTGCGCTATATTTACCCGATTCTGAACCAAAACAGTAGCCATATCGACATCCGTGCCGACCTCGAATGTTACCGTCAATGTATATTGTCCCGAACTGGAAGATGAAGAACTCATATAAATCATGCCGTCCACTCCGTTGACTTGTTCCTCTATCGGAGCACCTACCGTACGGGCAACGGTTTCGGCACTTGCCCCGGGATATACTGCCGACACTTGTACTGTCGGAGGTGTTATATCGGGAAACTGAGCAACCGGTAACGACTCAAGCGCCACGACACCGGCCAATACCATAAGTAAGGCGAGTACAGTAGCAAAAATCGGTCTGTTTATAAAGAATTTAGATATCATGTCTTTGTATTTTTATTCAATATAGTCCGGTTAATTTTTCTCTAATACAGGTTTTATCTCCATTCCTTCCCGTACTTTCAACAGAGCTTTCGTCACATAACGGTCTTTCGGCTGCAATCCGGATTTTACAAGTCTGAGAGTATCAGAAAACAATTCTCCCGTTTCAATATGCCGATAAGACACCCGGTTAGAATCATTAACCACATAAAGATATTTACCCAATTGGTCGGTACCGATAGAAGCATCTTTTACTAAAACGGCACTATCTTGTTTGCCGTACGGTAAACGGATATTCACATATAAACCATCCTTCAATTCATTATCAGGATTCTCAATTTCGGCACGAATATTCAATGTTCCCGTCGAGAGATCGATATTCGGAGACAGATAATTCAATTTTCCCATATAGGGACGGGATAAAGGCGATTGAAAAAGAATTTCCACTTCTCCGGGTAAACGTTCTTCAACACCTTTCTTATCAGTAGAAGCAAGCATTTGTAAATACTGATTATCTTCGATATTAAAATAGGCATTCATTTTATCGTCCTGATAAATAGTCGCCAATTTAGCCGCCTGACCTTCTCCGCTGATATAACTGCCGACACTATATATCGACTTCGATATATGACCGGAGAAAGGCGCGCGTACATAACAATATCCTAAATTTGTTTTTGCAGTTTCAAGTTGCGCCTCAGCGTCTTTCACGTTCGATTTTGCACTAATTAATTGAGTTGCAGATTTAATCAAATCTATTTCGCTGATAGCATCGCTCCGAGAAGCTTCTTTCATACGGACATAATTATTCTCTGCATAATCGAGACTTGCCTGTGCATTTTTCAGCCCGGCTTCAGCCCTTTTTACAGCATCCTCATATAACGTAGGTTCAATTACAAATAACAATTGACCTTTTTTGACTAACGAACCGGCCGTAAACGGAGTGCTTTGCAAATAACCGTTCACCCGTGCCATCAGATCCACAGTATTCACCGAAGATAAATAACCGGGATATGTTTTATGTAATATAACCGGCCTCACAACCGGGTATGCAACAGAGATTTCCGGAACAGACATTCTTTGTTCCGTTTTTTTAGATGTACAAGAAAAGAGAACAAATCCTACTCCTGCAAAAAGAAAAAGTCTGTTTTTTAAAATATTTTTCGTCATGGGATTTATTATTATTCGTTTTTATTCTGATCTATTTGCCAACCTCCCCCGACAGCACGATACAGTTCTATAAGAGAAGAGAGAGTCCCCCCTTGTGCCGAAACCAAAGAATTTTGATAACTCAACAAAGAGCGCTGAGCATCCAACACATTTTGAAAAGTCGCTAATCCCCGTTTATACAAATCCAAAGAAAGTTTAAGGGTGACCTCTCCTTGTACCACCAACTCACGCAGTGCGACAACTTGTTTAACAGCATTGGTATATGACGACATGGCATTATCTACTTCTTGAACCGCTCCCAAAACCGTCTGGTTATATTGCCGGATATTTTCATCCAAAACAGCTTTTGCTTCTTTAGTTGCTTGAGTCAGTTGACGACCTTGAAAAAGAGTCCATGATAAAGTCGGAGCAATTTGATAAGTCAAACTGTTATGATCAAAAAATTTGTCCATATCTCTCGTTGCAAAACCGATACTTCCTTTCAAATAAAATTTTGGGAAATAATCAGACTTGGCTGCACCTACCGAGGCTGCCGCTGCCGCAACTGACCGTTCGGCACTACGAATATCAGGTCGTTGCCGCAATAAATTGGCAGGAATACCTATACTGACAATTTTCATATAATCCGGAATCGGACGAGGATCTTTTAACGCCGTATACAAATCGGAAGGATATAATCCGGACAAAACAGCTAATGCATTTATTTGTTGCCGAATACCGGCTTCGATCGACGGAATAGACGCCTTTGTACTGTAATAAACCGATTTAGCTTGAGATACATCCAACTGAGAGGCAAGCCCGGTATTATAGCGCACTTCGGTAATATGCAAGATTGCCTGCTGTGAAGCCATATTTTTCTGAGCGACCAGCAACTCCTGCTGTAAAGTTCTCAATTCGGCATAAGCTGTTGCAACTTCTGCTGTCAAAGAGACCAAAACGGCATTATATTCTTCTTGTGTAGCCCGAAACTGTTCTTTGCTGGATTTCACTCTGCTCCGAATAGATCCGAACACATCCAATTCCCAACTTGTAGATAATTCACCGGAAGCATATCGCTGATTCATAGTAGGAGAATCGATAAACTCCTTATTCATCTGCCTGCTGTTCTGCAACTTTGTCCAACCGGCCGAAAAATTCAAATTCGGATAATAATATCCTTGCTGTATTCTCAATGTCGCATGGGCCGCCCGTATACGATCGGCAGCAGCAAGCAGATCTTGGTTGTTCTGCAACGCTAACCCGATAATCGAATCCAATTGAGAATCTTGTAACTCCGACCACCATTTTCCCTCTATCGGCTGTTGCTGTAAAAACAACGTATCGGCCTCCCAAGCCTGCGGTAAGGGACGAGTCAAATATTTTTGCCCTGCATCTCGCTTATTTTGGCCATAGGCATACGTCAACATACCCGATAAAACCACACATACCAACGATAAAATAAGATTTCTCTTTGCCATTTTTCTCTTTTCAGGTTTTTATGGACTGTCTGAATTTTCCCATAAAAAATATTATCTGGTCATTTTTGTGTTTTCTTCCAGCCTTTTTTCCCTTCTTCATTCATCAGAGAACCAGCCATCATCTTCGAAAAAAACGTACAAATCTGACCCGGGCAAAATTTAGACAAGCTTTTAGGGATATAACAAACTATTTTATTATTTGTTTGCTGAAAAGGGCTGTAGAATCGTGAACAATTGTACAAAAAATGATTACCTTTGACACCCGCAACAATATAATTACTGCTTAGAAAACAGAATGAATATTTCAGATCATATAAATGCTCAACGGGCATACTTCAATAGTCAGATAACCAAGCCGATATCTTTTAGAAAAGCAGCCCTTATACAGTTAAAAAAAGCTATAGAAAAGTATGAACCGGATATAGAAAAGGCTCTTTGGGATGACCTGAAAAAATCGAAATTCGAAAGTTATATTACTGAGACAGGTTTTGTTTTGACAGAACTTAACCGGACACTAAAAAAACTAAAAAACTGGTCTTCTCCGAAAAGAGTTAAAACACCATTATTTCTTTTCGGATCTAAAAGTCATATCCAATATGAGCCTTACGGCATTTCATTGATACTCTCCCCATGGAATTACCCATTCCAATTATTGTTCGCTCCATTGATCGGAGCAGTAGCGGCAGGTAATTGCGTTATATTAAAACCATCACCTGCTTCTCCGCACACTACTGCTGTCAGTAAAAAAATCATTAAAGAAGCCTTCGATCCGCGCCATGTAATATTGATAGAGGCCAACAGTAGAGAAACCGATCTTTTACTACAACAACGATACGACTATATATTTTACACAGGAGGTGTAGAATACGGTAAACGGGTTATGGAAGCCGCATCCAAACATCTGACACCCGTCACTCTCGAATTAGGAGGAAAAAGTCCGTGTATCATCGATAAAGACGCTAATATCGACATTGCCGCCAGACGGATTGTATGGGGGAAGTTCTTAAATTGCGGACAGACTTGTGTCGCTCCCGATTACATTTTCGCACATCAAGATATTAAAGATGAGCTGATTCTCAAATTAAAAGAAGAAATTATCCGCCAATACGGAAAAGATCCCCAAAAAAGTCCGGATTATCCCCGTATTATACACTCGGGACGATTTTACAACCTGATGTTGCTGCTAAAGCAAGGCAAAATAGAAGCCGGAGGGAAATACGATGAAAAAGATTTGTATATCGCTCCGACCGTCATTTCGGGAATTACTCCCGAAAACAGAATCATGAATGAAGAGATTTTCGGACCGATTCTTCCCGTTATGACATTCAATGAACGGGAAACGGTTATTGATTATATCAATAGTCAGGAAAAACCTTTGGCTTTGTATTATTTCGGAAAAAACAAAAAAAACATACGAGAAATATTAGAAAAAACCTCATCAGGAGGAGTCTGTATAAATGACGTAGTAACTCACCTCGCCAATCCCGACTTGCCATTCGGAGGCGTAGGCCATAGCGGAATAGGGCGTTATCACGGTATTGACAGTTTTTATACATTCAGCCATACAAAATCAGTTCTTTCTACTACAACGCACATCAATCCGGGAATAAAATTCGCCCCATACGCAGGGAAATTATCAATATTGAAACGTTTTATGAAATAAACTTTTAATTTATCTTACAATGAATAATTTTGATTTCCACAATCCGACCCGACTTATTTTCGGGAAAGGAACCATCGCCAAGCTTGGGACGGAAATACCCTCTGACAAACGTATCATGGTATGTTTCGGAGGAGGTAGCGCTAAGAAAAACGGAGTTTATGAACAAGTAAAGAATGCTCTGTCAAATCATTTTAACATCGAATTCTGGGGTATAGAACCGAATCCCGATTATGACACAGTAATGAAAGCGGTTACATTGGCCCGCGACAATAAAATAAATTATCTGGTTGCTGTCGGAGGCGGTTCTGTAATAGATGGTACAAAATTTATCGCACATGCAATCCCCTATACAGGTGAAGATGCTTGGGAATTAGCTATACATCCCGAAAAGATTACAAAAACAACACCTCTGGCGACAGTTCTCACTCTTCCGGCAACCGGATCAGAAATGAACTATCGAGGAGTACTTTCACGCCGACGTACACAAGAAAAAGTTTCATTTATCACTCCTAAATCATCACCTCAATTCTCGATCCTTGATCCGGAAGTAACATATACTCTTCCTAAAAAACAGCTTTCCAACGGAATTGTAGATGCTTTTATGCATATCATGGAACAGTACATGACTACTACGGGAAACGGTATTTTGATGGACCGATGGGCTGAAGGTGTACTGCTTTCTCTCATTGAAATAGGTCCGAAAGTGTTGGAAAATCAAAAAGATTATGACACAATGGCAAACTTCATGCTGTGTGCATCTATGGCTCTAAATGACTTTGTGAGTATGGGTGTTCCGCAAGATTGGGCAACACACCGCATAGGTTATGAACTCACAGTGCTTTATGGCCTCGATCATGCCGAAACGCTTGCTGTCGTATATCCGTCTTTACTCCGTGTTTTGAAAAAACAAAAAACGGAAAAATTGGCTCAATACGCTGAAAGAGTATGGAACATAACAACAGGAAGCAAAGAAGAAAAGGCAGACAAAGCAATCGAAAAAACTGAAGAGTTTTTTCGGCAAATGGGATTGCGCACGCGAATGAGTGAATACGGAATTCCGGCAGAGGCTGTAGATATTATCTACAACAGGCTCAAAGCTCATAATATAGCATACGGAGAAAACAAAAACGTAACAGCCGAAGTAGCACGGGAAATTTATACCGGATGCCTATAAAAATAAAAACTCTTAAGAGCCTGTCTAAATAAAATAGAAAAGCACCGTTTTATCTTGTGTACGAATAAAACGGTACTTTTCATTTATTCTTGCCTGTCACTACTATCCATATTTCGGGTTCATTAAAATTTTCAGATATTTTTATAATTGATTTTCAAATCAATAACCGATTGTAAAGCGTTCGTAGTGATGTGTAGGATATTCAACTTCATCGATCATCGCAACAGCATAATCTTCGACAGAAACAGAGCTTTCTCCCTGATCGTCAACAATCATATTATCTTTGCCTAATCTAAATTTTCCTGTCCGTTTTCCCGGAAATAAATTTGCAGCCGGAGAAAAAAACACCCAATCTACCTCTTTTTCTTTCGATAAAGTATTTAAATAAAACTCTCCCAATGACTTCACTCCCGGTAAAATAGTTTCGGGAATCATCCCTGAATCGATCAAACGGAGTCCCGGTTCGACAAACAAAGTTCCTGCCCCCCCAACCATTAAAAAACGAGGAACTCCCGATTTTTTTACAGCTTCTAAAATTTTCGGATATACAGACAATGTCTCCTCATAAATATCCGGATTATTCCAACCGGGATTATAAGCGCTGACAATAACATCCGCACCTTTACTTAAACGTGCAATCTTGTCAATGTCAGTAACATCGCCTTTTTTCAAGGTCAGATTAGCATCCTTTATCGTGATTTTCTCAGGATGTCGTACAATCGCCGTAACTTGCATCCCTCGATTTAAAGCTTCTTTCATAATGGCAGAACCTACATAACCGCTAGCTCCGATCAAAATAATTTTTTTCATATCTTGTCATTTAAAAATTCATTATATAACAAGATATAAACTACTTCATGAAGGTGAATGTTCAACAAAAAGACAAAAGAAATTTATCCGTTCCGTACAGATAACGCAATAAAAGAACCCAAAGACGTTAATGCTATGCCGCATGTAACACTAATTACGGTATACAAAGAAAAATTCAGCCATTCCCCGGCCTTGAGCAGTAACAGAGATTCACTGGCAAATGTCGAAAAGGTTGTAAAACCTCCGCAAAAACCGACCGTCAAAAACATGCGTACTTCTGCAGACAAATTTTCACAACGGGCAGACCATCCTATCAACAGCCCGATAATAAAACATTCTGATAAATTGACTGCCAAAGTCGCCCATGGAAATGCACTACCCGCCTGACTAAATATATATTTAGATAACAGATAACGGACTATGCTACCCGTAAAACCACCTATCCCGACCCAAAGTGCCAATCTCATATTTACAGAGTTAGTTATCAAAAACAAGTTCTCTGCCCCGATAATTCACATCAACTATACCCTTATCATAAACAAGAGTTCCATTCACATAAGTTCGATCTATCGACATAGGGAAAGTATATCCCATAAACGGAGACCATCCGCATTTTGACAGAATATTTTCTGCCGTGACCGTATAACTCCGATTCGGGTCGACAAGTACCAAGTCTGCAAAATATTCGGGGCGGACATAGCCTCGTTTTTCTATATGAAACAGATCGGCAGGAGCATGACACATGCGCCTCACTACTTGTTCGGGCGTAAAATCACCTTTCTTTACTTTATCCAACATCACCAATAAAGAATGCTGAACTAACGGACCTCCCGAAGCCGCTTTTAAACAAGAACCTTGTTTTTCACTCCAAAGATGAGGTGCATGATCAGTAGCCACCACATCGATTCGTCCGGTTCTTACAGCCTCTGTCAGAGCCAAACGGTCGGCACAAGTCTTAATAGCCGGATTCCATTTTATTCTATTCCCATATTCAGCATAATCGTTATCATCAAAGAAAAGGTGATGTACACATACCTCTCCTGTAATTTTTTTCTCGGACAAGGGAGAATCATCCAACAAAGAGAGTTCTCGTGCCGTAGAAAGATGTAACAAATGCAATCTGGTATTATTCCGTACCGCCAGATCGACGGCTTGTGAAGATGATGCATAACAAGCTTCTGCACTCCGTATTAACGGATGAAAAAGCACCGGCAATTCTTCACCAAAACGAGATACATAATATTCCCGATTAGCCCGGATAATTTCTTCCTTTTCACAATGTACGGCTATCAATGCAGGTATTTCGGAAAAAATCCTTTCCAACGCAACAGGTTGATCCACCAACATATTTCCCGTAGAAGATCCCATAAACAACTTTACTCCGCACACACGTCGGTGATCAATCTTGTAAAGCTCTTCTATATTATCATTCGTAGCCCCCATATAAAAAGAATAATTGGCAACTGAGGTTTCGGCTGCCCGATTAAATTTCCAGTCGAGAGCCTCTTTCGTTGTCGTTTGAGGGTTCGTATTCGGCATTTCCATATAAGAAGTCACCCCGCCTGCCACCGCAGCCATCGATTCGGAATGCATATCAGCCTTATAAGTCAAGCCGGGTTCTCTAAAATGTACCTGATCATCGATAACACCGGGTAGAAGCCATTTGCCAAAGGCATCTACAACCTCATCCGCATTACGCTCCATTTCGATGGTACACTCTTCGGGGTAAACCGCAGCAATTTTATCTCCTTCGATAAGAACCGAAGCTATTCCTGCATATCCTTCATTTATTAATGTCGCATTTTTTATCAGTATTTTCTTCATGATGCCGCATTGCTTTTTTTATGGGGATATTTCTTGAACCAACTGTCATATTTCAATTTAATTACTCCGAAAACAGCCTCTCCGAAAATGCTGCTATTCATTTTGCTAGTGCCCAATACCCGATTTATAAAAATAATAGGAACTTCTACCAACTTGAAGCCACACTTATATGCTGTAAACTTCATTTCTATTTGAAATGCATACCCTTTGAACCTAATATTATCCAAATCGATCGTTTCTAAAACTTCCCGACGATAACATTTAAATCCTGCAGTCGTATCGGCAATATTCATTCCTGTGACAAACCGTACATATTTCGATGCAAAATATGACATCATCACCCGACCCATCGGCCAATTTACGACATTTACCCCCGTTATATAACGAGACCCGATAGCAACATCCGCACCTTTGTTGGCGCAAGCATCCCATAACTTTAAAAGGTCGTCAGGGTTATGAGAAAAATCGGCATCCATTTCGAAAATATATTCATAACCATGAGCAAGCGCCCACTTAAATCCGGTTATATATGCCGTACCCAGTCCCTGTTTCCCTGAACGTTCAATAATAAATAAGCGACCTGTAAATTCTGTCATCAACCGCTTCACTATATCCGCCGTTCCATCCGGCGAACCATCATCAATCACCAAAATATCGAACGCATGTTCTAAAGAAAGAACTTTGCAAATGATATTTTCTATATTCTCTTTTTCATTATAAGTCGGGATAATCACCACCCCGTCAGATTTCACATTCGAGCTCATGAGCCTATCGATAAATCGTTTATTTATCAAAAAATCAATGTGACAAAGATACTACAAATTGAAAAACTACGTAAAATGAATAGTAAATAATGATTAACATGCAATAATTTCTATCTCGCAGTTTGATCAAAAAGATGTATTTTTGTCAAACTTTACGGATGATTATTTCTACAAAATGAAAATCGACTCATTATATACGCTTTTCAATACGCCTGCCCGGCAAAAAGCATTACAAAATCTTGTTGCGGATAACCGGACAAAGACAATCCACATAACCGGACTACAAGGTTCTGCAGCCTCGTTATTGCTCTCGTCACTATCCACTTGCGGAAGGCCTGTCGTTCTGGTTGCGAACGATATGGAAGAAGCAGGATATCTTTATCATGATTTGGTGCAAATACAAGGAGAAGGAAATATCGTATTTTTTCCTTCCGGCTATAAACGTGCCATTAAATACGGACAAGTGGATGCGGCAAACGAAATACTACGGACAGAAACTCTTAACCGTCTGAGGCAGACCGACCGATCTTTGATCGTTGTTACTTGTCCGGAAGCTTTGGCTGAAAAAGTCGTCAGAGAAACCACACTATCTGAGAAAACGATCCACTTGGTAAAGAACGGGAAAGCAGACATCACGAACATTTCGGATATTCTTTTCAAATATGGCTTCGAGCGAGTCGATTACGTATATGAACCGGGACAATATGCTGTAAGAGGCAGTATTCTCGATGTTTATTCTTTTTCTTTCGACCAGCCCTACCGTATCGATTTTTTCGGAGATGACATCGAAAGTATCCGATCTTTCGATATAGAGTCGCAATTGTCCAATGATCAATTCGAAGAGATATTCATTATTCCCAACATGATGAATAACGAAGCTAACGGCATCTCTTTTCTGGAGTTTATCGATCCGAAAACAATTTTCGGATTCAGAGATCTGGCATGGTGCATAGAACGAATCAACGGAATTGCCGGAGAAACTCTGTCCGATCAATTATTGATAACCGAAGAAGGCGATCTTAATGCAGGAAAAAAAATCATAGACCCGGACACATTCCGCAAAAAAATATTCGAATTTAAACGAATCGATTATGGGAATAAAAGTCTTTCCCCAGACGCAGCCATTCTGAGAATAGAATGCTCGCCTCAACCGATCTATCACAAGAATTTCGAACTGGTTATCGATTCGTTCACCTCTTTCTTGAAAGAGGGATATACTCTTTATATTTTAAGCGACAGCGAAAAACAGATACAACGTATTCAAAGCATTTTTGAAGATAAAGGTGAAAATATCTCGTTCACCCCTGTACAGAAAACACTACACGAAGGTTTTATAGACCGGGAATTGAAAGCCTGCTTTTTTACAGACCATCAATTGTTCGACCGATTCCACAAATACAGTCTGAAAAGCGACAAAGCCCGTTCGGGAAAACTTGCTCTCTCACTTAAAGAACTGCAACAAATCGAAATAGGAGATTATATCGTTCACATAGATCACGGTGTCGGAAAATTCGGAGGATTGATACGAACAGAGATCAATGGAAAAATGCAAGAAGTCATTAAACTCATTTATCAAAATGACGACATTCTTTTCGTCAGCATACACGCTCTGCACAAATTAGCCAAATACCGGGCAAAAGAAGGAGAACCTCCCCGAATCAACAAATTAGGGACAGGAGCATGGGAACGGATGAAAGAAAAGACCAAGAGCAAGATGAAAGATATTGCCCGCGATCTTATCAAACTGTATGCCAAAAGAAAAGAAGAAAAAGGATTCGCATTTTCCCACGACACATTCATGCAGCAGGAACTCGAAGCGTCATTTATTTATGAGGACACACCCGATCAATTGAAATCGACAGCCGAAGTAAAAGCCGATATGGAAAAAGAACGCCCTATGGACAGGCTGATATGCGGAGATGTCGGATTCGGAAAAACTGAAATTGCAGTCCGGGCTGCTTTTAAAGCTGCATGCGATAATAAGCAAGTAGCTGTTCTTGTCCCGACTACCGTACTGGCATTTCAACACTATAAAACATTTAGCGAACGACTTAAAGATTTTCCCGTTAAAGTAGACTACCTAAGCCGGGCAAGAACTTCTGCAGAAACACGACAGATACTCAAAAACTTATCAGAAGGTAAAATCGACATACTGATAGGTACACACCGCATCATAGGAAAAGATGTAAAATTTAAAGATTTAGGATTACTTATCATCGATGAAGAACAGAAATTCGGAGTTGCCGTTAAAGAAAAACTGAAACAGATAAAGACAAATGTAGATACTTTGACCATGTCAGCAACACCGATTCCTCGTACTTTACAATTTTCGTTAATGGGTGCTCGGGATCTTTCGGCCATAACGACTCCCCCCCCTAACAGGTACCCGATACAAACCGAGGTTCACGGATTTAATGAAGATATTATCAAAGAAGCCATCAATTTCGAAATGAGTCGAAACGGCCAGGTATTTATCGTCAATAACAGAGTAAAACAGCTTTATGAACTGGAAAATCTCGTACATCGCCTTGTTCCGGACGCCAGAACAATTGTAGGTCACGGACAAATGGAGCCCGAAAAACTCGAACAAGCAATTATCGATTTTACAAATTACGACTATGATGTATTGATAGCGACCACCATCATCGAATCGGGAATCGACATGCCCAACACCAACACGATTATTATCAATAATGCTCAAAATTTCGGTTTAAGCGAACTTCATCAATTACGGGGACGTGTAGGCAGAAGCAATAAAAAGGCTTTTTGTTATCTCCTTACTCCACCATTGCGAGAACTGAGTGTGGATGCCCGCCGCCGATTACAAGCGATAGAGAGTTTTTCAGAACTTGGAAGCGGAATACATATCGCCATGCAGGATCTGGATATTCGAGGAGCAGGGAATTTATTGGGGGCAGAACAAAGCGGATTCATTGCAGACTTGGGATATGAAACCTACCAAAAAATATTGAAAGAAGCTGTAGAAGAATTGAAAAATGAGGAATTTACGGATGTTTATAACGAAAATAGCGTGGTTCTTCCCGGCGAACGAGAAACATTTGTCAGCGACTGCACCATAGAATCAGACATGGAACTATTATTTCCCAACAGCTACATCCCGAATGACTCGGAACGGATTTCCCTCTATCAGGAGTTGGATAATATGGAACGAGCCTCGGACATACAAGCATTCTCAGCAAAACTGGAAGATAGGTTCGGACGCATACCTCATGAAGGGAAAGAGCTTATCCGTATCGTTACCCTCCGACAACTGGCCAAACAGTTAGGTATGGAAAAAGTAGTATTGAAACAGGAAAAGATGAATCTGTTTTTTGTTTCGGATAATAACATCCGCTATTTTCAGTCTCCTGTTTTCGGTAAAGTATTAAGTTATCTGCAAAAGAATCCCCGACAGTGCCAACTGAGGGAAATCAAGGGAAAACGATCTATATCTATCACCCATATAAAAACGGTAGAAGAGGCGGTTCTTACGTTACAAAATATTCTGGAACAAGAAGAATTATAAATTTGCCTTCCCATGGAAAAACACGGGCGTATAAATATATTCGTAAATGTACTATTATCAGGTATATTAAGCCTAATAACCGCATTTGCAGGTATGTTGCCCTCCATTATACAACATGGGGGATATTTTGTCTCAAAAGCAGATTATATTACTCAGCAAATACCGTTTATACTTGAGACTAAACGAATTTCTCAACGGGGATGCCCTACTGGAGTTGGAATTCATTTTTAGGAGACAACTTTTTAGGAGGATATGCCTTTTATACTGTGGGAAGTCCATTTGTCTGGATAGCTACTTTATTTCCTGAAAACCATATCCTACAAGGAATTACTGCTTCAATCTTATTAAAATTTTTCGTCTGCGGAATTACCTCTTTTCTCTATTTCAGAATTTTTATAAAGAAGCCCATATATGCAATTATAGGATCGCTGCTATATACATTCTCCTCGTTTACGATTTTAAATACGCAATTTAATCATTTTACCGATGTTATAGCACTTTTTCCCTTAATTCCGACAGCTTTGGAATTACGACTCTACAAAAAGAAACGGATTCCGGGATTACTGACCTTTGCCGTTTTCATCAACCTGCTCACCAATTATTTATTTTTTCGTATCTTCAGGAATATTTATCGTAATTTATGCTCTCTTCAGATTCAAATCGGGAGATTGGGCTGGCAATAAACGAAACGATTATTCGGCAATACTCATCGAAGGAATTTTAGGAATATTATTAACTGCATTTCTGATACTTCCGGCATGGTATAAAATCTCAGAAGCTCCGAGAGTCGATAGGATTTGGAAATTCAAAACAGGCATATTCAACATATTAGAACGTCTCAGGGCCTTATTCATGCCGGCAGGAAGTCTTGAAATCCCTGCCTTTTATCCCCAAATTCTCAACTGGAGTTCAATAGGTGCTTTTCTACCGATCACAGGCGCAATACTGGCAGTTTCATTCATTCGGCAGCATCCCCGTAACTGGTTGTCTCAACCTCTGATATGTCTGGTCATTATTTCTCTGATCGCACCGTTAAATGCCTCTTTCAACCTGTGGAGCAACTATTCATATACCCGTTGGTGGTACGCTTTGTCTCTTATTTTAGCACTTTCTACAATAAACATATTGTCGCACCCCGATAAACTGTATAATCCCATTTCTCATAAATATTTCTTATATATTCTCACATTCCTCATTCTGATTACCGTTCCTTTTATTTCAGGACAATTTATCTGCGAAAAAGGGTGGTTCGGAGAGATGTTCTCATCACGATGGACAAATTGGTTCGGAAGATATACCGACACGAATAAACTGATATCAGGATATTCAACCATTTTGACCATAATAAATTATCTTTTACTGTTCGTCATAATCAATTATCGTATATCCTCCAAAAATCTGCTGTTTATCACATGTCTTGCTTCTGCAATAAATATGGGAAGCTTTGTCGAAATAAATAACCGGATAGACGGAGTCAACAACAGCGATCAGAGTTTAACCGTTTTTCTGACTGACTCTATTCATAATATATCTCCCCAATATGAATATCGGATAGACTTCGATCCGGCAAACCACATGAATATGGGGTTATATCAAAATGAACCTGCAATATCGGTATTCCACAGTTTGCAAAGTCGTTCTCATGCAGATTTCATAAGCATTTCGGGATATATAGAAAATATAAAAAGCCCCACCAACGAACCGTCATTAGAAAACCGGGAATATACTGATGCATTATTATCGGTACGTTACTTTTACAGATATGTACCTTTTAACACAAAATATATTCCCGAAGGATTCCGATTAAAAAAGAAAAACAACAAATCTGAAATATACGAAAATCAAAATTTTATTCCTTTCGGATTTACTTACGACAGAGCTATAAACCGGACAGAATTCGACTCGATACATCAGACCGATCCTCAAAAAAATCGATGTAACATTCTCTTGTCCTCTATCGTTCTCGAAAAACAGGATTGGGAAAAATACCGCTCATTATTTCAATATACAAAAATAGACACCAGTATGGATGTTGCGCAGCTTTCCCGAAAAAGAAATGAAATCGTATGTTCTTCATTTCACGGAAACTCAACCGGATTCACTGCCGAAATTAATTTACCTAAAGAAAATCTTATTTTTTTCAGTGTTCCGTACGATTCGGGATTTTCGGCAACCGTTAACGGAGAAAAAAGAGAAATTATAAAAACAAATATTTCGTTCATGGCAGTAAAAGGAGATAAAGGTAAAAATACCATAAATTTCACATACGTTCCTCCCGGAATAAAAGATGGTATTCTAATTTCTACTCTCGCCTTGATTTTTTTCATTATTTATATAGGAAAACAGATTCTCTATTCTTCTAAAAAACGAAGACTCTCCACTTTAGCAAGCCGTGAACGGAGATAATCGACAGCCGATCGACGCACACGAAGGGTCATATCACAATCTAAATTAAAATATTGAGAAATTATAGTAACATTATCCTCTTTTACAATACGCATCACATCATTCAGAAAAGGATATTCAAACGCCACACGTATCTCATCCTCAACAAGGCATTCGATTATTTCATTCGCCCGGATCGCTTCGGCAGCAGCTTCACGATAAGCGACGATCAGCCCGCTCGTTCCCAATTTTATTCCTCCGAAATAACGAATTACGACAATCAATATATTCGTCAGTCCGAACGAATTGATTTGTCCGAGTATAGGTTTTCCAGCTGTTCCCGAAGGTTCTCCGTTATCATTCGAACGAAAATCCACACGTTGATGTCCCAGCATATACGCCCAACAAACGTGTCGGGCATCATAATACTTCTTCTGATATATTTCAAGGTTTTCCTTAACTTCATCTAACGTAGAAACCGGAACTGCAAAAGAGATGAACTTACTCATTTTTTCTTTATACAACCCCTCAGAAGTTCGGGCTATCGTTTTATACGTATCTTCCATATCACAAAGATACGATTTTCAACATCAATAAAAAACAGCTACCCTCATGGATAGCTGCATTATTCTATAAATAATTAACAAATTCGTATCGAGTAAAACTCAGACAGGCTCTTAATCCCGGTCATTATCCATATCGATCACATTGAAATTCATATCGAATTTGATTTCCCAGAAATTGGACAACTTTACTTCATAATCGTAACGGTCTCTCTCGATACTAAGTACCTTCGCTTCGGGATAGTTCGTTTCTACATATTTTTTTATAGGGGCTGGAATAACCTTAGCCGGTACAACAGTTGACTTACAGTTCACTTCCGTCCATTCGCCCTTCTTATCGAATTCAAGTTTGT
Organism: Coprobacter fastidiosus; assembly: GCF_982245605.1. Taxonomy (NCBI): domain Bacteria; kingdom Pseudomonadati; phylum Bacteroidota; class Bacteroidia; order Bacteroidales; family Barnesiellaceae; genus Coprobacter; species Coprobacter fastidiosus. The sequence continues at coordinate 59,132 of NZ_CEVCIF010000003.1, forward strand.
CTCCATTATTAAAAACCACATCATAAGATTTATCGAACAACTCGGTCTCCATTTTCACAAAAGCGATTTTAGCTTTCGGGAAATGTTGTTTTACAAATTTTTGTGCCGCTTGAGGCAACTGAGTAAAATTAATCGGCTTATCATTATCTGCCAATGCTACTTGAATAGAAAATACACATACGAATAAAAAGATCAACTTTTTCATAATCTGAAATTTTAAAGGTTACTACTGATTATTTTTATTTCTTGATACAAAGATTAGACACAATTCTGAAAAGATTCTGGAATTTTCATCCTGTCTCGAAAAAAAATAAAAATAATTTTTATGCAACTCGACTTATTATACAGATTCAAAAAACTATTTATATTCTAAGTTAAAACCTTGCGCTTTTAAATAACCTTCCATATCATATTTCAATGCTTCCCGATAGTAGTCAAGCATGTGAGCGCACCAATCATTATCAGTCTTCACTCCCGCTCTGCAACCGTTATATTCACAAATTAAACGATCGTAGGTTAATAATTCCTCCGTCATATCATCGGTTCGATAATGGTTTTTATGTATCAAGACCGATAAAGGCTGTTTCGGTTTCAGATCGGGAATCTCCCGAGGATAACCGATAGAGAGTCCGCAAGCAACAAATACCCCCTTCGGAAGCTGCAAAACTTCTGCGACACGAGCCGGATCGGCTGTTCGGGCATACCCGATACAGCAGCTTCCCAGACCCAAAGATTGTGCTGCAACCACGGCATTCTGCATTGCCAGAGCCGCATCGATCAATCCGATCATTACTCCGTCCATTTTATCCTGAATACGGGGAAAATCGAGCTCCTTGGCTTTTGCCAATAGAGACACTTTATTAAAATCGACACAAAAAACCAGAAATACGGCAGACGTCTTTATTTGCTTTTGACCGATAATTTCATATAGCAGTTCTTTTTTTTCCTGATCTTCTACCGCAATAACCGAATATTGCTGACCGTTGTAACTGGTCGGTGTACTCGCTATCGCCCGATAAATCAAATCAAGCTTTTCCGGTTCTATTTTTTCCCGTTCATAACGTCGAACCGAAGTCCGTTTCAACAAGACATCTTCTATAACTTTCATTCTACCTCCTCACATTAACAAATTAAAATCTGAACATCAAACACATTGACGAAAGATATTGTTTATAAACAGGCCCTTACTTTACAAGACGGCAAGACGGGTCATTCAATTCCATCAGACCGATCTGCATATAATCCTGCATCATATCTCTCGGTTTTTTAATTTCATCGTTCCACATAGCTATATCTATATCTAAAGGAACAATTCCTACCTTTTTACCGCCCGGAGTACGTCCGGCAGCCTTTTCCATTTCCTTAAAAATACGAAATAAATCTTCAAATTCCAATTCCGTTTCCAAAACGCCTACACAATTGTGGTAATTCGGCTGAGGAATACTGCTCACCGGAACGGTTTCATAACAAGAAGAGAATTTCGCAGACGAGACTAATCCCCGAATCTCCACACAACTTTTTTTCACTAATAATTTTCCTCCGGGAACATTCGATCCCAAACAAACAATTGCCCTGTTCATCGTACTAATTATATATCTTTCATTGATAACTGCACTCTTTTCCGCTCTTTATCCACACTCATCACTTTTACCATAATCTGCTGATGTATAGATACTATCTCTGTTGGATCAGATACATATCTGTCTGCCAATTGCGAAATATGCACCAACCCGTTTTCTTTAATACCGATATCTACAAAACATCCGAAATTAGTAATATTCGTCACAATCCCCGGAAGTAGCATTCCTTCCTTGAGATCATCTATCGTTTTCACCGAAGCATCGAACTCGAACACTTTAATAGTTTGTCGAGGGTCTCTACCCGGTTTATCAAGTTCTTCTAAAATATCTTTCAAAGTCGGCATCCCGACTTCTTCAGAAAGATAATTCTCCAGCACCAACCGTTTACGAAGTTCTTTATCAGCTATCAATTCTTTGACGGTACAGCCTAAATCAAATGCCATTTTTTCTACCAAAGCATAACGTTCGGGATGCACTGCCGAATTGTCCAAAGGATTTTCCGACGAAGCAATTCTCAAAAAGCCGGCAGCTTGTTCAAAAGCCTTTTCTCCCATACGAGGAACTTTCAGCAATTCTTTTCGGGAGTGAAACGGTCCGTTTTCCTTACGGTAATCTATGATATTTTGCGCCAACTGAGGTCCTAATCCTGAAATATATACCAACAGATGCTTACTTGCCGTATTAATATCCACACCGACAGAATTAACACAATTCTCGACAGTCTGATCCAAAGATTTCTTAAGCTTACCCTGATCAACATCATGCTGATATTGTCCTACTCCGATAGATTTCGGATCTATTTTCACCAATTCCGCAAGCGGATCCATCAAACGCCGGCCGATAGATACAGCACCTCTTACAGTTACATCATACTCCGGAAATTCTTCTCTGGCAACTTTCGAAGCAGAATAAACAGATGCACCATTTTCACTGACGACAAATACCTGGACTTTTCTATCATAACGCAAATTGGTAATAAAATTTTCTGTTTCCCGACTTGCCGTACCATTACCGATCGCTATTGCCTGAATGTCATATACCTCTACTAAATGCGTTATTTTTCGAGCCGAACCGGAAACATCCTGACGAGGAGGATGCGGAAATATCGTCTCATTATGTAATAGATTTCCCTGAGCATCCAGACAGACAACCTTACATCCGGTACGAAATCCCGGATCGATTCCCAACACTCGTTTCTGCCCTAAAGGAGGAGCTAGCAACAGTTGTTTCAAGTTTTCAGAAAAAACCCGAATAGCCTCGTCATCGGCTTTTTCTTTAGACGATGCAGCAAACTCAGTCTCTATCGAAGGTTTCAATAAACGTTTATATCCGTCACGCACCGCATCGGATACGAGTGCAGCCGCAGCCGTAGCATTCTTTATAAACTGACCTTCAAGACGGTCTATACAAAGTTCATCTTCCGGTGATATAGAAACTTTTAAAAAACCTTCGGCTTCTCCTCTACGCATTGCTAACAAACGATGAGAAGAACAACGATACAACGGCTCAGACCACTCGAAATAATCTCTATATTTCGCAGCTTCTTCAACTTTCGTTTTTACTACACGAGACGATATTACAGCTTCCCGCCGAAATAATCCACGTACGGTATTTCTTGCTCTTTCATTTTCAGAAATCCATTCGGCAATAATATCACAAGCACCTTTCAACGCATCTTCGCTATCTTTAACTTCCCCTTTTATAAAAGCTGAAGCTTTATATCCCGGATCACCGGGTTGCTGAATCATCAGCCATTTAGCCAAAGGTTCTAAACCCTTCTCTCGGGCTATCTCCGCACGAGTGCGACGTCTCGGTTTGTATGGCAAATAGATGTCTTCCAACTCCATCATATCCCAAGAAGACTCTATACGATTTTTCAATTCCGAAGACAATTTTCCTTGTTCCTCGATTGTTGAGAGGATTGTCTGTTTCCGTTTTTCTATCTCACATAATTTATCATATCGGTTTTTTATATCGGCAATCTGCACCTCATCTAACGCTCCGGTCATCTCTTTCCGATAGCGGCTTATAAACGGAATCGTAGCTCCGTCCTCAAGTAAGGCTATCGTATTTGAAATCTGATCGGCCTTGATATTCAAAGCCTTTGAAATCAACTGTGGAAATATTTTATTCATTCTCAAATAATAAATTTACTGAATTCTTACAATTTTATCAGCTATTCTCGTCTCATCATCTTGATGTGTAACATACAAGATAGTCTTTCCGTACCGGACCTGCCATTTCCGCAAATAGTCCATAACTTTTTGCTTCAGATCAAAATCGAGCCCTTTAAACGGTTCATCAAGCAAATATAAAGATGCAGGGAAAAACATCATTCGCGCCAATACAACACGTTGACATTCTCCCCCGCTCAACGTTCCAGGAAAACGATCTATACAATTTCGCATATCCAGTTGTTCCAAAATCTCGATTATTTCTTTACGAGCTGTCTCCTTCCGCATACAAAAGGCACGGGAAAGTGCAATATTTTCACATACTGTCAGATGGGGCAAAAGTCTATATTCTTGAAAAAGGAAAGCCACTTTGCAATCTTTTTCTAAAGGGACATCTCCCGCTTCGGCATGATCCAGTCCCGACAACAGACGTAACAAAGTCGTTTTCCCATATCCGGAAGAAGCCATCAAACAAGTAATTTCCCCTCTCGAAACAGACAACCGTAACTCCGATAATAAGATTTTATGTCCGTATCTCTTTCGAATCCCCTCTATATTAAGAATATCGGGAAAATTCTCCATTATTTTTTCCGCATAATCTTTTGAGGCGAAAGAAACCGGGAAACTATATTTTTCAGCCCTTTTCAATAACAATTCAAAACCGTATGATATGACTACGGCAACCAACGTCCATGCCAGCAAACGGGGAACTTCTATAAAGCCGTGAGCTTCACGAATCATAACACCGATACCCGTAACGGGTTGGGCCAAAGCTTCTCCCATAATAATAGCTTTCCATCCTAATCCTGCCGTAGAGATCAATCCGCTGAAAAGATAAGGCGATACTGCCGGATAAATAATATGTTTTATCTTTTGCTTTACCGAAAAAGCATACATATAGGACATTTCCAGCAAGGAGTGATCGATATTCCGAAAACCGGCTATTAAATTCTCGGTCAATACCGGAACTATAGTTATTAACGCCATTACCAGAGGAATATATTCCGGAGAAAACCAAATCAAAAATAAAAACAAAAATGAAATAATCGGAACGGAACGAAGTAAGGTCAAAAAAGGATGGATATAGGTGCGAAACGCATCCGATCGGGAAGCGCGCCATGCCAATATCGCAGCCAGACAAAGGGAAAGCAATATCCCGCATATTCCTCGCAACAAAGTTGATGATACGGCAGACAAAAAAGAGGCTTCCGAAAACAAATAAAATACTGCTGTAATAAGCTGAAAAGCCGAGGGAAAAATATCTTTATTCCCGATATATAGCGAAAAAAACTGCCAACATAGCAATACGGTAAACCATGAAGCGGCAATAAGAATATATTTTTTTCGCTTTTTCATAAAATCATATCGAATTATCAGATATATAGAATCTATCATCCGGGAACTTGCCTCCTATGGATTTCGGATAATACTTGAAGATAACCTGCAACAAACTATCTACTGAATTTCTGACCGAAGATCGTGACCTGTATTCGATGCGACAACGGTCATATACTGTTGCCAAATCAATTTTACCGGGTAGTATTTTGTAGTGTATCAGCCGACTTTCCGTTTCCGGATTTTCAGGTGTACTCTTCCTCACTGAAACCGACAATAAAGAATCGACAGAATTTAATAAATGTATGTCTTGCTTTATTTCCGAGCTAACGACCACTGCCGTTTGAGCAAAACCAACCGGACTGAATTCTTTTGCCAAATCATAGCGGACAAATAATGATGAATCTTTTTGTAATGCCAAAGATACAAATGGTTCCGGCAATATAGCATCCGATATCTGACGACTCATCAAGGCTCTAAACAGATCTTGAGGTGTAGAATAGGTATAATCGGGATAGACATCCTGTAAAGCAGAAACACTTTGTAAATATTTCAGCAATACGTCAGAAGTTGTACCTTGTCCAAATAAAAATATGGGAAACGGCGATTTATCGGTTCTACTTCCGGACGAGATCCAAAACAAATTTCCCCAAACCGGACAAGCCAAAAGAGAATAACCTGTATTTTTATTATACAAATTTACAGCAGAAGAAAGCGGCAAGACCGCCACATCTATTTTTTTTTGTATCATTAACGCCTGTACTTTCATCGGATTATCATACAAAACAGTTTCGAACCGCTTTCCCTGAATACAATAAACAGAGTCTAACAAATTTGAAAATGCTATTGCCGAAGGCCCTTTCAACAGTGCCATACGAATTACAGGCGAATCGGACGGTGCTTTTCCACAAGAAAAACCTGTTATTAAAAAGAAAACGCAAATTATAACTTTTACGATATACATTTAAGTCGAATTACTGTTATCTCAGGCGTTGCTCCTACCCGCATCGGCATAAACACACAACCTATACCTTCGTTTACATATAAATACTGATTCCCCTCCCTATAAAGTCCGCTCCAACGAGGATAACGTATCTCTGCCGGAGAGTAACGCCAATCTCCCAACTGTAACTTAATTTGCATAGCATGAGTATGTCCCGAAAGAGACAAATCTATATTTGTACCCGATATAACTTCTTCATCCCAATGCATCGGGTTATGGGTTAATAAAATCTTAAAACAGTCATCATTCAAATCCGGATAAGCAGCCCTCAAATTTCCGTATCTCGGGAAAGGAGGTTCTCCCCAATTTTCAACTCCGATCAGGGCTACAGAATCATTACCGCTATACAAATACACCGACTCATTATTCAGCATTCGCCACCCTATCTCTTTTTCTTTTATTCTGAGGAGTTTCCGATTTTCTAATTTTTCCGATACATTTTTCCATGGTACATAATCCCCGTAATCATGGTTACCAAGAATCGAATATACTCCGTTCTTTGCTTTCAAACCGGAAAGCACATGCAAAAACGGTTCTAATTCGGCACTGCGCAACGTGACCAAATCGCCGGTAAAAACAATCAAATCGGGCTCTAATTTATTAACCTGCCGTACCATCTCGGATATGAATATTGTATCTGATCCAAAACTTTCTAAATGAATATCGGAAATTTGTACGATTTTATAATCATTAAATCCTTCCGGTAATCGGGATGACTCTACAGAAAGCTCTCGAATAACCAAACGCTCCCGATTGATAAACGCCCCATAAGCCATAGATCCGAAAACAAACAAAGCTCCTACAATTCCTGCATAATGGAATATACGGAGCATCTTTTTCCTAAACAGGCAAGACACATAATCCCATACAGAAAGTAAAAAATAAGTAATCTTAGGAGCATAAACCAAAAAGTAGATAAACATAAACCATATGAATACCATACGGTTATCGATATCTTGATGGTTCTTCATAAGAGCATAAGCAAACAAAAACGCAGCCAACAACAAACAATTAATTCCCCAATAAGATATACGCAGCCACACATACCGGCAGGTTTTCCGTATAATCCGGAAATAGATATAAAAGTCTATTGCAAAATTAATGCAAACTAATGCAAAGAAAGCTATCAGTTGTAATCTCATATTTTGAATAACACGTTAGCATATCGCTTTACAAAAATACAAATAATTCCGAATCTAAAAGATGTTATTCCGAAACTCCGACAATACATTAATTTTCTTTAGAATATCCTCTTGACACTGTTCCAAACCGAAAACAAATTTAATGATAATAAATCGTTTATTTTTTGTCGCATTGATTAAATATCCTTACCTTTGCAGCCTCTTAAGTAACGGATTATTTTATTTTTAGAGAAAAAGCTATTTTTCCGTTTCATAAAGATGAAAAACAGACAAACAATTAAGATACGAAGCAATATTAAAAAACAATTTTTGAACTTTTACATATTTAATTTATACACTTTATATTAATCATGACTTGGATTGAAAATCTGCTATTTACTCCTTCATCGGTTGCACATACGGTATTATTATATGCCTTTGTGATCGCTGCAGGGGTATATTTAGGGAAAATGAAAATCTTCGGCATATCCTTAGGAGTGACATTTGTGCTTTTTGTGGGGTTATTGGCCGGACATTTCGGATTTGTAGGAGAAGCCAATATCATGCACTTTATGCAAGAATTCGGGCTTATCCTTTTTGTTTATTCTATCGGGTTACAGGTAGGCCCAGGATTCTTTTCTTCCTTTAAAAAAGGCGGAATGACCCTGAACTTACTTGCAACGGGAATCGTATTGCTCAACGTCGCCGTAGCTTGTACCATCTATTTTTTAGCCAACGGTAGAGTCGAAATGCCTATAATGGTCGGTATTTTATCCGGAGCTGTAACAAATACTCCGGGATTAGGTGCAGCACAGCAAACTTTAGCCCAATTGCATTTCGACGGGAAACTCGACGTAGTGCCCGAAATTGCTTCCGGTTATGCAGCAGCTTATCCTTTAGGAGTTTTAGGTATTATCCTCTCAATGCTTATTATACGAGCTATATTTAAAGTAAAATTGGATAAAGAAAGCCGTCAAATAGAAGAAGAAACTGCAGCCAGTGTACTCAAGCCGCATCTTGTTACCTATAAAGTAGAAAACCAACTGATTTTCGGGAAACCTTTGGATGAACTAATGAAACTCATCGACCGCAACTTTGTCATTTCTCGAATAAAAAAGAGTAATAATGAAGTTATCATTCCCCAGTCTTCTACCATTATAGAGCAAGGCGACTTACTGCTGATTGTTCTGTCGATTCAAGACGAAGATGCGTTAAAAGCTTTTATCGGCAGCACGGTAGAGATGGATTGGGAAGCCATCCATGCTCCTGTGGTATCGCGCCGCATTCTTGTAACAAAATCGGAGTTTAACGGAAGAACGATAGGATCTCTTCGGCTACCGATGGGATACCGATTAAATGCCACCCGCGTCAATCGTGCAGGTGTCGATCTGCTTGCCAACCCGAACCTGACTTTGCAAATGGGAGACCGTCTGACTGTTGTAGGAAAACTGGAGGATATAAACCGTCTGGCAGAAAGACTCGGAAACTCGATGAAACGTCTTAACGAACCAAATATGATTACCCTTTTTGTCGGGATATTCTTAGGTATTATTTTAGGAAGTATTCCATTGGCGATTCCGGGAATGTCGTCATCCATGAAATTGGGATTGGCAGGAGGACCTTTAGTAGTTGCCATATTAATAGGACGTTTCGGATACAAAATGAAATTGGTAACTTATACTTCCACCAGTGCCAGTTTAATGCTTCGGGAAATAGGGATTTGCTTATTCTTGGCAAGCGTCGGAATTACGGCAGGAGGCACATTTGCAGAAACCGTATTCAGCGGAGACGGATTACTTTGGGTATTATGGGGATTCCTGATAACGATTATACCGCTTTTGATTATAGGTTCTATCGCTCGAGGTTATTATAAAATCAACTATTTTACACTTATCGGGTTAATCGCAGGGAGCAATACCGATCCGCCAGCATTGGCTTATGCCAATAAAACCACTTCGACAGATGCTCCCGCAGTCGCTTATTCAACAGTATATCCTCTAACAATGTTCTTGCGGGTACTTACCGCCCAACTATTGATTTTATTGTTTTGCTAAATAAAAAATGAAGCCCGGAAAATTCCGGGCTTCATTTTTAGTCACACCACTTTTCATTTCTAAAACTTAGCAATAATTCATCTTTTCGGTTTGCCTGTCCGACGTAAATATTCCATTCTTATTTTTCTTTTAATATCCGAATCGGATTGATACAATTTTATAACTTGTTGAGGAGACAAAATTTCCAATAAATTGTCCATATACTGCTTGTTTAAGGCATACAATTTACGCTCCCTGTCAAGATATTCCCGAAGTATCGTCTTAGCTTGTTCGTCAGACAACGTATCGGCATTCATTCGATTAAACAATTTATGATTCTGCATATTCAAACGGGCAACCTTTTTTTGATACTGCTTATATACAGGACGAAGTTGCGATATCTGCATTTCTGTAAGACTCAAACGTTCCTGTATTTCCGATAAAGAAACTTCAACCATTCTCTCTTGCAACTCTTTTTGTTTTTCATGAACAGGAAGTCTCTGTGCCCATAACATGACCGGCATACACATAAACAATAACATTAATATTCTATTCATAACTATCATATTTAATCTCAACTAATAAATTAATTATACCATTGATCGACAATCGTCCCACCTGTAATCTCCGTAAGGAACATCAAATCTTCATCGCTTAATTCATCGATCAACTCATCCATCGGCATATCCTTTCCTGTTTGCGAATATTTAAAATCTTCCGCTAAGGTTTCTTCCCACAACGCAATCTCCAAGCTCGAGTCTCTTTGAAAAACATCATTAAAAATACTCCCGGCATTCTGGTCTGAAACAGAATAAAATTCTCTCAACGAATCACCAGCAGAAACTTCTGCCATCTTTAATCGATCCTGAACTTCTTTCTTATGTCCGACTCCTATGTAAACCAACAATAATAAAATTGCAGCAACACTCCCCAACATGTAAAAGAAATAGTTCCTGCGAACACCTGACTTTCGAGAAATTTTTTCTTGTCTGCAAGTCTCGAGGACATTACGAGTAACTCTCTGTAAAGCCTCTTCATCTACCCGATAAGGTAAACGCTTACCAACCCGATCAAAATCAAAATCAAAATCTTTATCTTTCATATCTGACTATTTACCATATATTTTTTTACTTTTTCCACAGCGTAATGGTAGCCGGTTTTCAATGTTGCCACCGATTGTCCTGTAATACGACTTATCTCTTCATAGCTCAGTTCATCATAATATCTCAAATTAAAAACAACCCGTTGTTTTTCAGGCAAACGCAAAATCGCCTCTTGAAATCTCAATAACAATTCATCTGCATCTGTATTATTTTCGGCATAAAGCGTTCGTATCAGCATATCACTGACCTCTTCATACGGTGTAAAAGATAACTTCTTACGGCGTAAAAATTGCAAACTTTCATTTGTCGCAATCCGATAGAGCCAAGTAAATAAACGACTTTCACCTCTAAATTCATCTAAAGACCGGTATGCCTTTATCAATGATTCCTGCAAAATATCCTCCGCATCCTCATTCGATACGACCAAACGCCGTATGTGCCAATACAGAGATTCACGATACATCAAGACCAGTTGTTCAAACCCTGCATTACACATTTTCGGGTCACGCAACTTCATTATTATATCCTGCTCTGTATCTCCAACCATAAAACAAAATCTAAATTTTTAATTAATTCTATCTATTGGATGCCTATTTATCAATAAAGTTAAACCTATTTACTTCAATTTTTTGCTTTATCTGTAAAAAAAGAAGATTTGTCGGTGAAAAGCTACCCTTTCTATATTTCGATTGGCTGAGAAAATAGCCATATTTAACTTTGTATAAACACAAAAAGAAAGACTTATGAATTATTATCGTATCGGAATTTTCGTGTTTTGTTTCTGTACAGGAGGATTACGGTTATTATCTGCTCAAGAAAAACCTCAAGAGTGGACTTTAAAAAACTGCATAGACTATGCACTGACACAAAACATTCAACTCAAAAAAAGTAAAATCGCATTAGAAAGCAGCCAGGTAGACAGCAAATCTGCCCGAGCCAAATTGTTCCCGTCTCTTTCATTCGGGTCAACTCAACAGTATATAAATACACCTTTTCCCGAAGGTAACAGTTTAGATAATTACGTAGTTACCGGGAGTAAAGGCAGTAGCAAAAACTCATACACCGGAAACTATTCTCTTCGATCATCGATGACCTTGTATAATGGAGGAAAATTGCGAAATAACATCAAGTCTTCCAAACTACAAGAACAAGTACAACAATATTCGGTAGAAGAAGAAATCGATAATATCGAAACTTCTATTACCGAAAGTTTTTTACAAATACTATATGCACAAGAGTCTGTAAAAATCAATGAAGAAACCGTAGCTCTTTCAAAACTACAATGCGAACGTGGAAAGGCTCTATTGGAAGCCGGTTCTATTTCTCAAAGCGACTATGCCCAATTAGAATCACAATACAGCTCGGATAAATACCAACTCGTACTTTCACAAACGACTCTGGAAAGCAACATACAGACGTTAAAACAACTTCTGGAAATGGATATGACAGAAACTCTGAGTATTTCTACTCCGATTCTCGAAGCACATGACGTCCTGACACCATTACCCGGAAAAGAGGAAGTTTACCAATCGGCTTTAAATTTTATTCCCAGCATACAAAGCGGAAAACTCGGAATAGATATTGCCAAACTGGAACACAAAAATGCCAAAGCCGGATACTATCCCACTTTAGATTTGTCAGCAAGTGTCGGTACGGGCCATATTTCTGGCAGTGATTCTAATTTCGGACAACAAATGAAAAATAAATTGAACGAAAGTATCGGACTCACTCTAAGCATACCGATCTTCAATAACAGAGAAAATAAATCGGCGGTAGAAAAAGCTAAATTACAAATTTCTGAAGCTGAATTGGAATACCTTAACGCTCAAAAAGAACTTCAAAAAACAATAGAAGATATTTACCTGGACGCAACTTCATCTCAAGCTCAATATGCAGCCGCCATAGAACAAGTAAAAGCATCAAAAACCAGTTACAATCTGGCACAAGAACAATTCAATTTAGGAATGAAGAATACGGTAGAATTGCTCACTGAAAAAAATAATTTTCTTTCAGCACAGCAAGAAATGTTACAAGCCAAATATATGGCTATTCTAAATGCTCAGTTATTAAGATTCTACCAAGGCAAAGAAATAACTCTTTAAATAAAAACGAATAAAAAATTAAATAGACATATACAATGAAAATAACAAAAAAGAAAACCGTCCTTATTGTCATAATCATAGCGATCATAGGAATAGTTATATGGATGTTAAGTAACCCATCCAAAAAGAACGAAATAGCATTCGATACGGCAATTGTAACAAAACGAGACATATCGAACTCGGTAACAGCAACGGGAAGTATAGAGCCCGTTACCAAGGTAGAAGTCGGTACTCAAGTATCCGGAATCATCGATAAGTTATATGCAGATTATAACTCAACAGTAACCAAAGGGCAACTAATCGCCGAAATGGACAAAGTTACTTTGCAAAGCGAACTCGACTCTAAACAAGCGGCTTATGACGGAAGTAAAGCTGAATATGAATATCAACAGAAGAAATATGCCCGTAGCAAAACTTTATATGACAAGAATCTGATCAGTGATACCGAATATGAAGAGGCTGTCTATAACTATGAAAAAGCAAAAAGTACTTATCAAAGTCAAAAAGCAGAGCTGGCAAAAGCAAAACGAAATCTTGCCTATGCAACCATCACATCACCTATCGACGGTGTCGTAATAAGCCGTGATGTTGAAGAAGGTCAAACCGTAGCCGCCGGATTCGAAACTCCTACCCTCTTCACGATCGCTGCAGACCTGACCCAAATGCAAGTAGTTGCAGATGTCGATGAGGCAGATATAGGCGGTGTTGAAGAAGGTCAACGAGTAAGTTTTACCGTAGATGCATATCCCAATGATACATTCGAAGGAAAAGTTATGCAAATACGCTTGGGAGATGAGAGCAGTTCAAACAGTAGCAGCACCTCTTCTACATCGACCGTCGTTACTTATGAAGTAGTTATTTCAGCCCAAAATCCGGAATACAAACTAAAACCTAGATTAACAGCAAACGTAACAATCTATATCCTCGATAAAAAAGATGTACTTAGTGTTCCGGCAAAAGCTCTTCGATTTACTCCGGAAGCTCCGTTGATCAATCCAGACAATAAAATCATCGATTGTAAGGCAGAACATAAAATATGGACACTCGAAGGAAACACCTTTACCGCCCACCCTGTAAAGATCGGTATTACGAATGACATATACACAGAGATTCTCGACGGCGTTACGGAAGGAATGGAAATCGTTACAGAAGCAACGATAGGACAACAAGCCAATCCTGAAATTTTTATAGGAGAATCTAAAGAACAAAATCCATTCATGCCTGGCCCTCCGGGAAGAAATAAAAAAGATAAAAAATAATTCACCGACAATAAAAAGGAACGGATAACTATTTATTATGAAAAAAGTAATCGAATTACAAAATATAAGAAGAAATTTCCAAGTCGGAGATGAAATCGTCCACGCTCTTCGGGGTATATCGTTTACGATTTATGAAGGTGAATTCGTAACGATTATGGGAACATCCGGATCTGGTAAATCAACACTACTCAATACATTAGGTTGTCTCGATACTCCAACAAGCGGTGAATATTTTCTGGATGGCATATCCGTGCGCACGATGAGCAAATCGGCACGTGCAATATTAAGAAACAGAAAAATCGGCTTCGTATTCCAGAATTACAATCTTTTACCCAAAACAACAGCCGTAGAGAATGTAGAGCTCCCGCTGATGTATAATCCTGACATCAATAGTGCAGAAAGAAAAAAAAGAGCGATAAAAGCTTTACAAGATGTTGGATTGGGAAACCGCCTGGAACACAAATCAAACCAAATGTCCGGAGGCCAAATGCAACGTGTGGCTATCGCACGTGCATTGGTAAATAATCCGGCCGTAATTCTTGCCGATGAAGCAACCGGAAACCTTGATTCGAGAACATCTTTCGAGATTCTCGTACTCTTCCAGCAATTGCATGCCGAAGGGCGTACGATTATTTTCGTTACTCACAATCCGGATTTAATACAATACAGTAGCCGGAATATCCGATTACGGGACGGTAAAGTCATAGAAGACTCTATAAATAAAAATATCATGTCGGCAGCAGAAGCGTTAGCGGCTATGCCTAAACCCGAAGATGACGAATAAAACGTAAAACAATGAACGTAACCAATCTATTAAAAATAGCCTTGCGTGCGCTTGCAAACAACAAACTGCGGGCTTTCCTTACCATGTTGGGAATCATTATCGGTGTTGCATCGGTTATCACGATGCTCGCCATAGGACAAGGATCAAAAAAAAGTATTCAAACTCAGATCGCAGAAATGGGGTCTAACATGATCATGATACATCCCGGTGCAGAAATGCGGGGCGGTGTACGTCAAGATCCTTCAGCCATGCAGACTCTGAAACTGGATGATTTCAAATCTTTACAAGATGAAACAAATTTTTTGTCGGCTGTCAGTCCGAACGTATCATCTTCCGGTCAATTGATAAACGGAGCAAACAATTATCCATCATCCGTAACCGGAGTCAGCCCCGAATATCTCGAAATACGGCAACTCTCCATAGAAAACGGAACGATGTTCACAAACGCTGACATACAAAGCTCCGCCAAAGTCTGCGTGATCGGAAAAACAATAGTCGATAACCTCTTCCCCGACGGAAGCGATCCTATCGGGAAAGTAATCCGTTTTAACAAAATCCCGTTCAAAGTAGTCGGTGTTCTAAAATCTAAAGGGTATAACAGTATGGGGATGGACCAAGACGATGTCGTACTTGCCCCTTATACGACTGTCATGAAAAGATTACTCGCAGTTACTTATCTGCAAGGAATCTTCGCTTCTGCCCTCACAGAAGACATGACTGATAATGCAACAGAAGAAATTACTGCGATTTTAAGAAAAAATCATAAACTGAAAGAGTCCGATGACGACGACTTTACTATCCAGTCTCAACAGGAATTGAGTACAATGCTGAATACTACGACCGATTTGATGACGACACTTCTTGCATGTATCGCCGGAATATCTTTAGTTGTAGGCGGTATAGGAATTATGAACATCATGTATGTATCGGTCACCGAACGTACACGTGAAATAGGTTTGCGTATGAGTGTCGGAGCAAGGGGCATCGATATCCTAAGCCAGTTTTTGATCGAAGCTATCTTAATCAGTATTACAGGAGGTATTATCGGAATATTGATCGGTATCGGAGCATCTTTTGCCGTAAAAAATATTGCACACTGGCCTATATACATACAAAGCTGGAGTGTACTGCTCTCTTTTGCCGTATGTACTATAACCGGAGTATTTTTCGGATGGTATCCGGCGCAAAAAGCATCTAACCTCGATCCGATAGATGCTATACGATACGAATAAAATCAAATAATTTCTTATATTTGTAATATAATCATAAAATGATGCCGGACACACCTAAAAAAAAATCTTTGCAATTAATCATACACCTTCTCGGATGGGGTATCGTATTCGGGATTCCTTTATTTTTTTTCGAAAGGAACTCGACCGCCGATTACATAGATCGTTATCTGCGATTTATCTCCGCACCGGTATCATTGATGATCATTTTTTATTTCAACTATTGCTATCTGATCGATAAATTTTTATTCAGAAAACAAACACGGGAATATCTGCTTTCAAATATCGTACTCATTGCATTCGTAACCTTATGCCTGCACTTCTGGCACGAACTGCATATTCCGGGAGCAATGCCTCCAAATCCTCCTAAACACTTTCAGGTAAGAAAATTTGACGGTATATTATTTTTCCTTACTCGGGACATAATTCCGTTAATTTTAGCAACCGGAATGAGTGTCGCCATAAAAATGACCAACCGCTGGATACAATCCGAAAATGAAATCAGAGAACTCGAAAAAAGCCGTACTGAAGCAGAATTAAAAAATTTAAGGAATCAGCTCAATCCTCATTTCTTATTTAATACCCTGAATAATATTTATTCTCTGATCGCTTTATCTCCGGAAAAGGCGCAACAGGCGATTATGGATTTAAGTAAATTACTCCGTTACGTATTATATGACAACAGCCCCGAATTCGTACCGCTCCAAAAAGAAATGGAATTTGTGCGTAATTACGTAGAATTGATGCGTTTGAGACTGACCGACAATACTGAAATAAAAATTTCTATGCCCCAATCGGCAAGTTCGGGAACGTTGATCGCACCTCTTTTGTTTATCTCCCTGATCGAGAATGCTTTCAAACACGGAGTCAGCAACTCCCAACCATCTTTCATACATATCGACATAAGCGAATACAGCGACCAACGCATCGTCTGTACGATCGAGAACAGTTACTTTCCCAAAAACGAAACTGATAAAAGCGGTTCGGGAATAGGACTCGACAATTTGCGTAAAAGATTGGAACTACTCTATCCGGGACGTTATCTTCTGAATATTGAACAGACAGATGACAAATATATTTCTGCATTGATATTATTCACCCATACTGAAGAAGAATGATACTGAACTGTTACATAATCGATGACGAACCTCTGGCTATACGACTATTAGAATCGTATGTCGATAAGACTCCATTTTTACGCCTGCAAGGTTCTTGTACTAATGCTGTTACCGCATTGGCCGATCTATCGGAAAGACCGGTTGACTTACTTTTTCTGGATATACAAATGCCTGAATTGAACGGTCTCGAATTTTCAAAAATCATCGGAGACAGATGCCGGATTATTTTCACCACAGCTTTCGAACAATATGCCGTAGACAGTTACCGGGTAAATGCTCTGGATTACCTTTTAAAACCTATTGCTTACCCTGATTTTCTGAATGCTTGTGAGAAAGCTTGTCAATGGTATGAACTTACGGATAACACCGCTCGAAAAAAAGAAGAATTAAAATCAATATTCATTAAAACAGACTATAAGCTAGTACAAATAGAATTAGATAAAATTTTATACGTGGAAGGCCTCAAGGACTATGTAAAAATCTATGTCGAGAACGAACCTCACCCTATTCTCTCTTTAATGAGTTTAAAATCGCTGGAAGATGTTCTCCCTTCAGATCGTTTCATCCGTGTACATCGATCTTTTATCGTACAAACAGACAAAATCAAGATTATCGAACGAAATCGGATCGTTTTCGGGAAACAATACATTCCGATTTCCGATTCATACAAAAGTAATTTTCAGGCAATGATCAACCAACGGTCAATAACCGGAAAATCCTAACAACTTTTCAAGGCTTTACTTGTTTATTATACTAACCATAACAAAAATCAAAAAGTATGAAGTACAGATGTGTCGTATGCGATTGGATCTATGATCCGGAATTAGGTGACCCGGATGGCGGAATAGAACCCGGAACTTCCTTCGAAGAATTACCCGATGATTGGGTATGCCCGGTCTGCGGTGTCGGAAAAGAAGATTTTGAACCCGTAGAAGAATAGAATCAACAAATATAATGGCCTCCGGAACAATCCTGAGGTCATTATATTTTTAGAACTTACCTAAATTTTCTGATAAAAAATGCAGGCTCGACTCGGTATTTTAATTCATTCTCAAATGTTAATAAATAACAAAAACCGACTATTTATCAAAGACAAAATCTACTTTTGCACGATCAAAAAAATATGGATATGTCAGCAAGTAAATATAAAGGGCATATAGCAATACTCACGGCTAATATCATCTGGGGACTCAATTCTCCTATTTCCAAAACAGTTTTGAATAGTGGAGATATCTCACCTTTTGCTCTCACAACATTTCGTATGGTAGGAGCTGCGGCGGCATTCTGGTTGGTCTCCCTCTTCACGAAAAGAGAAAATGTTCCTCCTAAAGATTTGGCCATGTTATTTTTTGCCGCCTTATGCGGAATCGTATTTAATCAGGGAGTATTCATTTTCGGACTTTCTATGACCTCTCCCATCGATGCCTCCATCGTATCGACAACAGCTCCGATTATTACTATGATCATTGCTGCTTTCTATTTGAAAGAACCTATTACCAACAAAAAAGTATCCGGTATATTTTTGGGTGCCGTTGGAGCACTTATGCTAATAATCAGCGGACAAAGTACAAACGTATCTTCAGGAGAAAACAAAATAGCAGGTGATCTGCTCTGTCTGTTTGCACAAGCCTCTGTCGCCACCTATTTCGTTATTTTCAAAGACCTTATCAGTCGTTACTCACCGATAACCTTGATGAAATGGATGTTTATGTACGCCAGTATGTGTTATATACCGTTCTCTTACCATGATATTGCAACAATACAGTATGAGGAACTACCCGTTTCTCTTTATTCTGAAATCGCATTTGTCGTCTTGGCAGCAACATTTTTATCGTACATGTTTATTCCCATTGCTCAAAAGACTCTACGACCTACCGTCATCAGCATGTATAATTACGTTCAACCTATCGTAGCTTCACTAATTGCCATAATAGTAGGCCTGGATACATTTACTCTCGTTAAAGCCATCGCCATCACATTAGTATTTGTCGGCGTATATGTCGTAACCCAGAGTAAATCGAAAGCTCAGATGGATGCAGAGAAAATACAGAAAGAAAAAGAAAGAGAATCAATTTGATAAAGAGTCCGCTATTCTCTTTCTCGCAGCAATAACGGCTAAAACCGTTATTACCAGATAAACCAGTCCGATAATATCCACGGCCGGCGGAACATCGCCGCTTCCGTATGCATGCAATCCGGTAAGATAATAATTGACTCCGAAATAGGTCATCAATACCGCCAATAACCCATAAACAGACATCACGCTGAATGCATAATCGCTACGCAATTTCGGCACAAAACGAGCATGAATAATCATTGCATACACGACAAGTGTTATTAAAGCCCATGTCTCCTTGGGATCCCAGCCCCAATAACGCCCCCACGATTCGTTTGCCCAAACCGCTCCCAAAAACGTACCTGCAACAAGCAAACAAACACCGATATGCAATGACATTTCGTTAATAATACGCAGTTTTCTTATTTCTGCCGACTTATTATTCCGCACAATAAAAAACATCGTCAGCACCCCGATCAGAAAACTCATGCCGAAAAAACCGTAACTTGCCGTAATCACAGCCACATGAATCATGAGCCAATAGGATTTTAAGACAGGAACTAACGGAGTAATTTCCGGGTCCATCCAATTCAGATCGGCAACAAAAAGGATAACCCCCGCAAAAAAAGCGGCAAGCGCCAAAACCAAACTCGAACGACGAGCAAACAGCAAACCGGCCAAAAGTGTAGCCCAACCGATATAAATCATAGACTCATAAGCATTAGACCAAGGAGCTTGTCCCGAGATATACCAACGCAATCCGATTCCGCATGTCTGCAAAAAGAAAAATGAAATAATCGTACCGATGCAAAAACGAACAGTCCATTTACACCAACGAGAAGGCTTAGACTGAAAATATAATATAGCCGTCAACAACAAAATTCCGGATAACACATAACCTACAGCCGAAACGAAAAACAGATTCGCTTTATTATAGAACAATTCGGCTTTCAGTCGTTTTTGTGTCATTATCTGTACTTGACTCCGGGCTTGCTGATAGACATCTATCATTCCGACAATATCGGACGGGGTTTCCCAATTACCGGTTGCATAAGAGCGAATCGATTCGTCACTATACCACAACATAATTTTAGACACAAACAAAGAATCTTTCCCAGAAAAAGCGGAAAGATCATCTCCTGCAGAAACCCATTTACCGTTTTTATCACCCGGGCACGGAAACAAGGCAAACATTTTCCCCTGTTGCAAGCCATACAATATATTTACTTTTTCATCCAACTTCAAAATATCTTTTTCAAGCCGAGAGCGAGACGATACCGGCTTCATATATATATTCTCTACAAATTTTGCAAGCTTATATGTACCATCATTTTCAAACAAATCATTAAAAGCGATCTCCCTTCCTGTCGTCCCAAGCAACTTGTGCAATTCCGAATTCGTCTGACGAATAACAGGTACACTATTCCAATAAACAGCATCGAAAATAAAACCTAACACGACCTGCTCGGAAGTCAATCCGTGAAATGAATTTTTACGATATATTTTTCTCAATAATGAGGCAGTATAAGTATCGACAGGCTCTATACGTCCCGACGGATTCTGTATTTGCAACTGCCCCCACCGATCGGCAAGAGATATGGGAAGTGCACTCTTCTGCAAATCTCTTATCGTAATCTCCTGTGCAGATACAGAAACAGAGAAAAACAACAAAAAAGACAAACCAATTGTTTTTCTATTTCCGGTAAGAACAGTCAATTTCCTGTTCAGAATTCTGAAACGAGAATCCTTATGTGCAAAAATCAAAATCATACCCAATAACAACATGGCATACCCGATATATGTTACAGATGTACCGAACGTATCATTATTTACCGAAAGAACAGTTCCCTGTTCATCGGTATCATAAGATGATTGATACAAACGATAGTTCTGTTCATATACAACTCTATTCATGTATATCTTTTCTTCCCGAACCGTACCTCCTGAAATAAGGATCAAATCACTCTCAAAAGAAGAAGGACTATGTGAACCCGGATAGCGAATCAATCTGAAATCCTGAAGACGAATCGTAAACGGTAACGTCTTGAAAACAGAACCATAAGCAATGGATATGTCGACATTTCCAACTTTTACATTCTCCGGCTCGCCGACCTGATAATCTTTCCCCGACAAAAAGACCGTACGTTCATCATTTCCGACTCTCAAAGACATTTCCAATAAATGATCGCCATTTGGCAACGATGAATATTTTACTTTATCAAGTCTGATACGGATTTTCTTATCTTCCAAACTGATTATTTCAGAAAAAGGCTGCGTAAACAATGAGTTGATCTCTACCGGAAATTCAAAATTTACAGAATGCCCTTTACTCTCGGCTACACCGGAAATGTAACACTGGTGTGTTAACATCCGGGACGTTTGTTCTCCCTCCCGAATATGTATAATCCCTTCATATCCCCAAATGCGGGTGATCAACGCTCCGGCTAACACGACAGCAAAAGCCCAATGAAATATAATAACCCCATATTTCCGATGCCTCCATAAATGTACTTTCAATGAAATCCCGACAAAATTTATGATTAAAAGCAGTTGTAAGAGATAGAACAGGACATTGTTATACACAACCGCACGAGCTGCCGGAGATCCGTAACGACTTTCGATAAATGTCGCAGCAGCCAATAATACGGCATATAACGCCAATAATATCAGCATCAATTTATAAGAGGTAAAAAAGGATAAACAACGGATACTTTTTTTCATGTGATTATTTTCTTCCGGTATAGAGAACTCAAATTATTTTTCTTTCTCCTGCATTAATAAATCATACATTTTATTCGCCATCATTTTCGCACCCTCAGCATTAGGATGTATTTTATCTTTCAATAAATCGGGACGATCTTCCAATAAAGGATGCATATCAATAATTTCTACTCCCTCTTTACTCGCTGCTTTTTTAGTCATAGGAACAATATCCCTTGCAATAACTGTATCCCATATCCCGGTTGTATCGGTCACGAACGAAACAATAGGCGTCAACAATATAACTCGTGGATTCGAAGGCAGATTCCTAAAAGAACGTATCATGGCTCTGCAATCAGCCTCAAACTCATTCAGATACTTCCGATTAATCAATTTACTGTCATTTCCTCCCAAATCGATAAACACAACATCCGGACTACAAGATAATGCTTGCAGATACTCCTTTGTATTCCAATAAGACAGATTGCCTTTTTTCAACATCGTACAACCGCTTACCCCGTAATTAAATACTTCATACCCTACACCAAGCAATGCCCCCAACTGAGCCGGATAAGCATACTTCTCTCTTTCCGGTATCGTAGCGCCATAAGTAATACTCGCTCCTATACAAGCTACACGCTGTGCATACATTTTTGCATTTCCTAAAAAGAATATAAAAACACAGATCAAATATTTATACATATAATCAATCATTAAATCTAAAAAAGAGTGAAGATGCCGACTAATAAAAATATCTCCACTCTTTTCCATCTTTCATAGCTAAATTTTACACAGACATTCTTTATGTTATTTTCAAAAACATTTTTTCAGCTCCAACAAGAAACAAATCAAAGAATAAACTCAAAAAGATCAAATATATATTTTTATCGCAAAACTTAAACAGGCTCTTTATATTTTTTTATCTGCAAATTTCATATACCGCACCTGCTGTTGTAATAAATGATATTTTATCATTATCGATGACTTTTTTTGCTACAGTATCTCCATTTTTCGACTTAACTATCAAATTTTTTGCGTCAGGATATTTTATAACGCATTCTTTGCCTGAATTAGAAGTTAGCTCGGCCGTAACGAGAACTCCGTTTTTCCATTCGGCATCGATCTCAAAATTTCCTCTCGCTTTTAACCCCTCGAATGTTCCATTCGCCCAATCATCCGGTATGGCAGGAAGCAATTCTATATAACCGCCTTGACTTTGAAGCAACATCTCCGCAATACCCGAAGTTGCTCCAAAATTTCCATCTATCTGGAAAGGCGGATGCGTATCGAACAAATTCTGATAAACTCCTCCGATATTAGCCGGATTACCTGTATATGTAAGGGTCAGCGCCTCTTTCAATAATTTATGAGCGCGGTTACCGTCTCTCAGACGAGCCCAGAAATTAATCTTCCATGCTTTACTCCAGCCCGTACCGCCATCACCTCTTGTTTCCAAAGTTTTTTTCATTGCCTCCACATACTTATCTTCCTGTACGCTTCTTCCGGCAACAATCTGCGATCCCGGATGCAACCAAAACAGATGATTGACATGTCTGTGCTGCCCGTCTCCGGTTATATCTTTCGTTACTTCGTCTTTCCACTCCATAAACTGTCCGCCTAATCCTATTTGAGGACCTGCCAATTTACTTTTCGCCGCCTTTATCTCGGCAACCTCTTTCGTATCTTTTCCCAAATCCTCACTCGCTTTAATTACAATATCGAATATTTCGGCAATCATCGCCTGAACCGTAGAACAGCCTAATGAATATTCGCCATGTTCAGGAGAATGAGACGGATTAGCGACCAACGTTCCATCCCGTTCATCCGTCCACAAGTTATCCACCCAAAACAAGGCTGCGCCTAAAAGCGTATTATAGTTTTGTTCCAAAAATTTCTTGTCACAATTAAATTGATAATACTCCCATATATCCTGACACATCCATGCTGCCCCGGCAGGAAAATGAAATGCCCCGTAACTCGTTCCCGGAGCAGTATTCCCCCATATATTATTTTCATGATGCGTTACCCAACCACGCACATCACCGCCATCAGGTTTGCAATAATAGTGCCGAGCTGTTATCTTGCCTCTGGGAACTAAACTGTTAATATAAGAAATCAACGGTATATGACAAGGGCTTAAATTGGTTTGCTGTGCCGGCCAATAATTCATCTGTACGTTAATATTGGTATGATAATCGGCATTCCACGGATTGGACAATCTTTCGCCCCATACACCTTGTAAATTCGCCGGCAAAGAGTTCTCCCGAGAGGAAGCGATCAGCAAATATCGTCCGAATTGATAATATAACATTTCGGTATATAGATTTTCTTCAACAGTATTGCCTTTGTAAAAATCTTTCAACAATATATCGGTAGTCTTAGTCGGCATTCCGGTTATATTTCCCAAATTCAAACTCATTCTGTCATACAATGCCTTATAATCCTTTTTATGCGAAGAGAGTAAATCTTCGTATGTTTTCGACTCTGCCACCATCAGCGTCTGTTTTACGGTCGTCAGAGGATCTTCATCCGAGAAATAATCGAATTTTTCATCCATAGACTGCTGATAATTCGTTGCTGCAGACATAAGCAAGATCACTTCATCAGCATCTTTCACTCGAATTTTTTTATTACCGACAACTTCAGAATGCCCACCTTTATTCAACACTTTTACTTGCTGGGCAAACTTCAATCCGTTTTCCTTATGCAAAACAGGTTGTCCCGTCATCGTTATTGTATTTCCAGATGCAGATATTTGCTTTTTTGACTGAAGGGACGTTATCGCAAATGTACGAGAGATTTTACCCTTTTTATCTGCCTTCAATCGCATTACCATTACATTATCCGGATAACTCATAAAACATTCACGGGTAAACGTCGTTCCGTTCTCCTTATAAGTTACCGAATGTACTGCATTATCTATATCAAGCATCCGCACATAATCACTATACGGCTCTAAAGGTTCATCTAATTGTTCATATTCGAGCTCTATATCCGATAGTTGCGGAGGTGTAGTCATATTGCCGGCTGCAACACCTGTAATCTCTAATTTAAAAAATTTATAACTCACTTCTCTTTTTAACGGAAACTTCAAAGTTTTTTTACGACTCTCAAAACTTATATTAGACTGTTTATCAATCAATAAATATCTTTTACCATCATTTGAACCATAAAAATTCCACGATATGGGATCTCTATCCGGAACATCATCTCCCGATGTAAGACTATAAGATTTTATTTTCTGTTTCGTCTCGTACTCCCAAGCAACATAACAGGGAAATTTCTGTTGAAACCCTTTATCAGCATACCATTTCGTATCACGATTTCCGTCAAACAATTTATCCACCCGCTGATCATAATTATTGATATTATCACAATCACTATCAAATCTTATGACATCCGGAATAACCAATGAATTATAGGCTATTTCAATATTACCTAAAGTCTGATACGAACCAAAATTATTCTTAGTTCCGCGAAGACTTTCGATGAGAGGTTTTATTCCGTCTTTTTCCTCATTACCATAATCTTTGGTAATCAACTTTCCGGTAGAATTAAAATGAGCAGCATCATTTTTAGAAAATTCATTCATTTTCTGCTGTAAAGCTCTCCTGACTTTCTGCAAATTAGCTCTATTTTCTGCAGGTGTTCCCAAATGCCCCCCATCATAATCAGGATTCTCTCCCGGACCACCGGACCATAACGAATGCTCATTAACTTGAATGACATCCCGATAAACATCGCCGAAAATCATAGCCCCCATATATCCGTTACCGATAGGAAGCGCTTCGCTTTCCCATACTTTAGCCGGTTTATTATACACAGCTTTCATTTCAGGTTGACGAAAACCAGAAAAAGATGCAGCATCTGTTTTCCAAGGACACAGGAATATCAACAGTATTCCCCAATAAATTCTACTTATTCCTCTCATCTTATAGATAAATTTCATATTAAAAACATATTTATTCGACCGACAACAGGAACTCATTCACCAATTAAAAAAGTAACATTATTTCTCTCTGTTACTTATTCTCCAACTAAAAAGATTCCTGATATCATCTTCAAAAGGAAAACTGAGACATCCTGTTCATTACTGGTCCTTTCATAACCTACCCAATAATACATCAACATCTAATGATCAGTAATAAAGTTCTTATTCAAGATTCTAACCTTACGAAGAATTTTAATTACAGATCAAATATAAAAATTGTTTTTCGATATAAAAAGGAATTAAAAATAATTTGAAGACTTTATAACTATGCGAAAACTTTACAATTCAAAATCAATCACACAGAAGCGATTCCTTCTATTTCTATCAATAATTCATCCCGACACACATCAGCTAAAAGATAAATAGACTCAACATCGGAATATAGCTTTTCAACAATCACTCGGGCATTTTCCATTAAAGAAATATCTTTCAGATATACTCGGCAACTTTTTAATCTATAAGAAGACCCGAAAAACAAAATACCTTGCCTTCGAATATTTTCTTCTGAAATCAGATAATCGATATTTTCTATTGTTGCTTGAGTCTGCTTTTCAATACCGACTTCCAAAAGACTTTCTTCTCCACGTATAGCTGCAGTTCCCGACACATAAACTATTTCATAATTTTCCTGCTTTACCCGTTTAGCACGTTCAAATTTAGGAGTAGTTCTACTTTGAAAACGAGGATCTTTCTCTCCGAATAGAACACCTTGCGAATAAGCATGTGCCGCAACTTGCCAACCATTATCTATTGCATCGATCTTTATAGAAGCGTCATCCGCATAAACCGCATTGATATCGACAACAATTCCTCCACACGCCATTCCTATTCCTGTTGCCGCAGGATAACCTTTAGGCCATTGTGAATAATTATAAAAAAAACTTCGTGCATCATTAAAATCCTGATAATGTTGATGTTCTCCGTCAAATGCCGTAATCTGTTCAATATAATTCCATTGTCGGACGATAGAATGTACAGGCATGTTCTCTATCTGCAATATCTTTTCGACAATATCAAATACATTGTAAGATTGAACGGAAAAACTTTCGTCTAAATTATCGCTCATTACTCCTCCTAAAAAGAGATGTTTCACATGAGAGGATGTCACTGTAATATAAAAATTTGTCCACAACGATTTATATTCAACCGTCTCCCCTTGAAGTATTTTCAATTCATGAGCTTCCATAACCAAACCGCTACCGTCCAAGGGTTTCTGAGCTACATAACTAATTACAGGGAGTTTATCTCCAAAATGGATATCGGCTTCTTTTCGAATAATATCAAGCTCTTCCCGATAACGGACATTATCCGTAACGTCTCCGAAAAAGACCAGACGGACAGGGACATTTTTCGGTTGATACCTATTCAATAAAGACCTTACCATGGCAGAAAAGTCCGCCTGGCTTTCCCTTAAAGAACGACATATATAACGACAATCATTCATTCCTGCTATTCTTATTTTCTCGCAATATTTTTTGCAACGCTTAATTTTGATACAAAAGTACAAAATGATACAATCTTGTTGCAATACCTAAAAATAGGTAAAAATAAAAATGCCCGAACATCAAATGACGACCGGACATTCTTAAAGCCTATCTAAATTTTACGATGAGGAAATTCTCAAACTCGACCTGTACAAAATTCAAACAGACTCTTACCCCTAATAATGAAAACCTAATAATTATTTATTTACTATCTACAGGTCCGTCCAACAATAAATCGTGCTGTACCTTTTTATTTTTTCCAGACTGTACATTATCCTTATTCAAATCTATTTTCATCACAGAAAAGAATCGTTCCCAAAAAGCCGCAGTCTCTTTTGTATCGACAAGATAGTTTATAGAAGAAACTGCTATCACCGATTTTCCTAAAGGATAGGTAACCATTGCTACCCCTGATGGTTTCTGTAGCTTTTCATATAATACTACTTGTGCACATTTCCTATTCTCCGGAGCCCGATTAAAGAGAGACCAATCGACTCCCGAGGCATCGAAAACGATAGTTCCCTCATCGACAAAAGCTCCTGAGAGTCCCTGTTTAAGGATGGGTTCTTTACTATCTATTTCTGAAAAATAAAGTGCCGGGACAGTAAAATATCCTCCCCATTCAGATCTTTCACCGGGATTAAATGCCGTCGCCGTTCTATTTGTCGTTTCAATATTTGCAGGCAATAACGGTAAAATCTTCGAATCAATACCTTTAGTGGCCGTCATTATCAGAATCGTACGACCGGATTTTTTAGCAGATTTCATAACAGCGGCAAATTGCTTCAATTGATCGTCACCGATGTTCTCTCCATCAACAATTACCACAGAAGACTTTTTATTCTTAGAAAACGTTATCCCTGTTTTTCTTAAATGACCAGCCAATGCTCCGGTTTTATCTCCGATAAAAAATACTTCGGAATGCACCGGCTGAGGAAGAGCTGCGGGTTTCGGAATTTTCAACTCCGTATAATGATCCCATTCGCAAGGTTTATCTGCTAATGCAGCCTTTAAGGCATGAAACATAGGCAACGGTTTATAGAGAGGCAATGAAGGATCGATTCCCGGATTAAAGGTTGTCACATAAGGCGGAATGCGCTCAAATTGATATCCAGGCTTACCCTCTTCATAAACTTTTCCGGCAAATACACCGTCCTGCCCATCCGGTAAACGGGAATAATCGCCATAACCGAGATTCAGATGTTCCAATCCGAACCAACAAACTTCGGACGGTGAATAATAAGCCAAAAACGGTTTTGCCATTTTCTGTACATTCTGATATACATCTACTGCCAAAGCTTCATTACGTCCGTAATAAGAAATATATGGCTTATCTCCTGCAAACTGATACAATTGATCAGGTTTCCCATAATAGGTGGCTCCCGATTCTCCGACAATCATCGGTTTATCTTTCTTCTCCGGTAATAAATCCAATTTCAGCCCGTGCCCGAAATGCTTACTCCACACAGGCAATCGCCCGTCTAAATCCCGGTCTCCGTCACAAGTTATAAAACCCCTCGTCGGATCCCATGCCGGCACACGATCTGCAAGTTCTACAATTTTATCATCCCATTTTTTCGCCACCTCTTTAGACGGTTTATTTAAAAGAGCAATAGCAAATAATTCATTACCGACACTCCAACCGATTACAGAAGGGTGATTTCTGTCTCGAAGAATCAGACGTTCCAAATGTTCCGCATAATGTTCCCAAGCTTCAGGTGCTTCAAAATTAAGATTGATAGAACTTCCGAACAATCCGGTTTCATCCAATACCATAATTCCCATCTCATCCGCCAAATCATAATACACACGCGGCCACGGCTGTGCGTGAGGACGTACCGAATTCCCTCCAAAATCCTTAATCATCTGCAACCATGCCCAAGCAAAACGACGTGAACAGATATAAGGACCGAAAGGGTGCTGTATATCACCGACACACTGAATTTTCTTACCGTTCAACAAAAAGTCTGTTCCCGACAGTTTGAACTGACGCCATCCGAAACGAATATCCTTAATATCATACGTTTGTTTCTTATCTGAAATTTTCAAAGAAAGCATATACAAATTAGGGGTTTCGGGTGACCAAAGTTTCAATCGATTTCCTACTTTAGTTTGCAAAGTTACTTTTTGTGTTTCTCCCGGTTTTAAAGTCACAGATACCGGATCTATCGTCAATGCCGTATGTCCTAATGTCCATTTAATCTCAGGAGCATCCAAAATCGTTTTTCCGGCATTGTTAATCCACTCACGAGCATCACCTCCTAATAAAATAGTTTTAAGTTGTCGAGACTGATTGATTATATTTACATCTATTTCCAATTCATCACGATCTACCCAAGGCTTTATAAAAGCTTCCGTTACCCGAACTTCAGGTACAGCCCACAAAAATACATCTTGCCAAATACCGACGATCTTATCGGTATTAGAACCCAATGCATAAGTTGTTTTCATTTTTTTATATTCCGGATGAAATTTCTGGAAAAGAGTATTATGGCGTACACCTACTAACAACTCATTCGGCTTATTCCAATCAATATAATCGGTAACATCCGCATCAAACGGCAAATATTGGTCAAAATTCCGACAAACTTCTTTACCATTGACCTTTACAACACATTCTCCTGCAACAGCTTCAAAATGAAGTATTAGACGATTATCTTTTTTCCAATCGGCAGGTATCGAAAACTCCCAGCGTAACCACCCCATTTTTTCTCGTATCCAAGAGGATGGATATGAGGGATAATAAACAGAACTCGGAGCGTAAGGATTCTTTGAACCCTCTCCGGTCTCTATTCCACCGCCCCAATCATTTACATTCCACGGTGACGGAATTTTTATTTTTACTTGTTCCCACTGCCCCTCTCGAGGCTCTGTCAATATGGGGGCAACTCCATTCCCCTGCTTCCAATCACGAGACACGGCTACCGGTTGAAAATCCCACAGCCCGTTCAAACATATTTCTTGCCGATACGGTTTTTCTTGCGGTGACAC
This sequence comes from Coprobacter fastidiosus, assembly GCF_982245605.1. Lineage (NCBI taxonomy): Bacteria > Pseudomonadati > Bacteroidota > Bacteroidia > Bacteroidales > Barnesiellaceae > Coprobacter > Coprobacter fastidiosus. Next base: position 89,195 of record NZ_CEVCIF010000003.1, read on the forward strand.
AAGTCCTTCTGCAGGAGAAAAATCCCGATTAAACACGACTTTATCCTTTGCAAACAACAAATCTCCTCCCGTCAATAATGCTGCCGTCAAACTCAAAATTGCAATAGTATCTCTCATGTAAATCAAATTAATACGTTTTAAATAATTCCTTGTTAGGTTCTTTCCCCATTTCAAACTCCAATACTCCCCCACTGGCAAGCATTTGATGAGAAAAACGAGGTTCGGATAACGGTAAACCGTTCCATTTTACAGACTGGACATACTTATTTTCTTTACTGTTATTTAATGCTTTTACTACAAATGTCTTATCCCCGGACAATCGCACCGTAACTTCGTCAAACAACGGACGGCCGATCTCATAAACCGGAATACCCGGACAGAAAGAATAAAATCCCATGGAATTAAGGACATACCAAGCCGACATTTGACCACAATCTTCATTTCCCGAAATTCCATCCGGATCATCGTGATATAAAGTACAAAGAATAGAATCGACCAAAGCCTGGGTCTTCCATGCTTCATCTACATAATTATAAAGATAAGGGATATGATGACTGGGTTCATTTCCATGTGCATATTGTCCTATCATTCCTGTAACATCGAGAGCTGCACCGGCATCTCCGGTCAACTCCGAGGACATTGAAAACATAGAATCCAACTTGGCAACAAAAGCATCCTTTCCTCCCATTTCTTCGATCAATCCGGGGACATCTTGAGGAATAAACCAACTCCACTGCCACGCATTCCCCTCTACATAGCAAGAACCCTTAAAAGCCGCTCTCGGATCAAAAGGCGTTACCCATGAACCATTCATATTGCGACCTCTCATCAAACGGGTCTCAGGATCAACGTAGTTTTTCCAATATTCTCCTCTTTTTGTATAAGTATCAGCTATATCTTTCTGATCCAAAGCCTCTGCCATCTGCGCGATCAACCAGTCATTATATGCAAACTCTATACCTTGCGAGACCGATCTTCCGCAACGATCGGCCGGTACATAACCTAATTCGTTTTTATACTTTAATTCCAAAGGCATAATACGAGCAACAATAGAAGCCGGCATCATAGGTGTAATACCCGTCGTATCATAAGTAGATGAACGGACACATGCCGACAAAGCTTTATTTACGTCAAAATTACGTTGATTCTTGAAAAAAGCATCGGCAATTACCGATACGGCATGATAACCGATCATCGTACCGGTTTCGTTCGAAGCCAGTTCCCATTTGGGAAGTACGCCGCTCTCATCGTATTTTCTTAAGAAAGTCCGGATAAATGCCTGATTAATATCGGGACGAATCACCGTATATAACGGATGCAATGCCCGGAAAGTATCCCACAAAGAAAAAAGAGTATAATTCGTATAAGAAGTGTCTTGTACGATCGTGTGTCCCATTGTCCGGTAACGTCCGTCAACATCAGAAGCGATACAAGGCGATATGGCCGTATGATATAAGGCTGTATAGAAAATTTCCCTTTGTTCAGCATCATCGGTCTTGACATCGATAACCGAAAGTTCGTTATTCCATATTTTACGGGCATCCGCTACGGTTTTATCAAAATCCCATCCCGAAATATCAGCCTTCATATTTTTCTTCGCACCTTCACAATCGACAGAAGAAATGCCGACTTTAACCAGAACCTCTTTTTTTGCCTCCTCAGGAATAAAAGTCAACAACGCCTTTGCCGTTTTCGCTTTCACGAGATTTCCCTCAATTAATGTATCTCCCGAATACAACGTATGAGTAAACGGTCTTGAAAACTCTGCATAAAAATAAACATAATGATTTTTTGCCCATCCCGTCGTATATTTCATTCCCGAAACAGTAGAATCATTTACAATCCGTATTTCCGTAACCGGATGTTGATGACCATGAATCGTAGGCTCCATATCTATAATCAAATTGGCAGCTTTACCTTCCGGATATGTATAACGATGAAAACCTGTTCTCAGGGCAGCAGTCAACTCAGCGGTAATATCATAATCGGACAACCGAACTTTGTAATATCCCGGAACAGCCTCTTCTTCTTTATGAGAAAAACGAGAACGATAGCCTGAATCAGGATCTTCCGCATTTCCTGATACCATAAATTTATTTTCTCCGGAAGTAGGCATCATCAGTATGTCCCCGTAATCTCCGATTCCCGTACCGCTCAAATGCGTATGACTGAACCCGATTATAGAGCTATCGGCATAATAATATCCGGGACAGCCGTCCCACCCGAACAATCGCGTATCAGGGCTCAACTGCACCATACCGTGAGGCAACGTAGCACCGGGATAGGTGTGGCCGTGCCCACCTGTCCCGATGAATACATTAACATAATCTACATACTCTTTGACAACATGAGTTTGCGAACAAGAAAAAAACAATCCTGAAAAAACAATAACTGCTGCCAGATGACACCCTATTAATTTCATATTCTTCATAACTATTCTTAATTAATTCTGCGATTATTTTCTAACAGGTTGGAATATACTCAACGGTATCTCTTTCCTCAACATTTTCCCGGCTTCCCCTACCAACCATAAATAATGATCGCTTTGCAATCCCTCTTCTATCGGCACAAACGATTCCGGGACACGGGTAGCGCATTTAAATATCGCAGTTCCCTCGTCTATTTCATCGAACATAGCTATATACAACATCTCTGCACCCATAGAAATAGCTCCGGATAACTGTGCCCAGAAAAAATCACCTTTATTTCTCGGTATTTGAGTAGTATTAGGACCGTACATATTTTTCCAAGAAAAACCGGGAAAAGCCAATGGTGCATAATCAACCCCATTTTTATTACACCAATCTAAATGTTCCGCTATAATCGGCTGCATATTCAGATACACCTTATCATTATACCATCCCACAAACCAAGGCATTACGATATCGCATTCTTTAATCAAATCCAATAATTCGACTTGACTTGCAGAAGGAGTTTTTCCTTCTTTGGGAAGCCACCTTGCCGGAGTCCCCAGCATAACGCTATATCCCCGTTTCCGGATTTCTTTCACCAATTTTGCAGCATCCTCCACATCATAAGAACGGCCGGGGAATCCCACTCCCCAAACAGCTACCAACGGTTTTTTATTATGGAAAAGATAGGTCGGCACTTTTTTTCTTTTCTTAAACTTATAAGTACTATCCAGCTCATCCAAATCCGAAAGTATAAAATCGACATCGGTCTTTTTCATTCCGCTCAGATCATACATTATGCAAATCGCCCTGTCATATTTTCGGGCAGAAGAAACAGCAGAAGCAAGAACTTTATTAAAATGCATTTTTCCACTCTTTCCTTTTACTTCATTGACAAATCGTTGCATGAATACTCCACTTAAACCATACTCTTTCATCCAACGAAAATGGGTATCTACCGTAGAAGGGTCATGCGAACTGAATGTATAAGCCGGAGTACCGTCATCAAAAACAAACTTCGTCTTATAGACTTTCTTATATTCCCGTACATCAGGCCACATATCGATAGTACAACATCCCGGTTCAAAACGTCCTTTCGGTCCTGAATAATGATACCAGCCCCGTCCCGCACCGTCATCGGGAGCATTGAACCAACCTTGGTAGCCTGCCATTATCAGCCCCTTATATGAATTATATTTTGTATTTTTCGCAGAGATCATGATAAACGGAAAGATCATTATAATCACGAAAAATAAACGATTCTTGTTCTTCATGCGTATATGCTTTTAATATTCCTTTTTCTTTATCGATTACGAAAACAAAGTAAAAACCCCATTATTAATTTTTACTTAATAAGCCGATAAATAAATTCTTAAAAAAGTGTACAATTGACCTTTTAACTTCATTTTCTCAAAAAAAATATCCGCTGACAAAGATTTTCTACCCCTGTCAACGGATATTCTTACTCGATCACAGTCTATGTCGCTATATTACTTCAGCATCGATTTCCAATTTCCCGAATAATATGCGACAGTCAACTGTTTTAATTTTTCCTGATCTCCTTTCTGCATAAAAGTGTGTTCAAGATCTTTATAGATATAGAACTGCAACCAATAACCGTTATTGTATTGCTGACGGACAGAAAGCGCCTGCATCAATTTAGCATACCACAATGTCTGTACATTATATTTATGCGCAACTTGAACGGCAGTCATTGCATTTTTCCACATCGATTTAGACATTTTCTTCATCATAGAAGTATAATCTTTATATTTGAATATAGAAATATCGATCAACTCACAGCGATCATCCAGCCCCAGTGCCTTTAAATCTATCGTCATCTCGAACTTTTTATCTCCGTCAAGATCATATTCAATATAATCGAAAAAGCCGTTGTCATCTTTATCGGTATATTTTACAGTACCGAATTTTCCGGGCTGCCGGTCCATACCCATCCACATACGATCCCAGCCTTGATAATAATTGGCATTCTGGTCTATGCGCCAGCAACCCCATTCAGCTCCATATAAATGTAAACGACCGTCGAACTTACCTACATATAATTTACCTTTTCCCGAATTATCCATATCCCATTCTCCCCGGTCTCCGGCAGCATCAGACTGTTTATTATTATCAATACCGCCATTTTTCCAGCCGATTTTGAACGGATCTAACGGATCATAAAATTCTACTCGCTCCCAACGTCCGCAATCATCGTCTTCGTCATATACAAAATTAACTCTCGACCACTCTCCTCTTTTAAAGATCATCTCTTTAGCACTTTTATGGTCGGGATACAAAAATTCTGTCAATTGACGGTAACGAGGATCCATGAAAAATTTATCCGCCTCAGGCATGCCTCGCAAATTATTAACTTTATGTACCTGATCAGTGTAATCGAAACCTTTACCTTGAAAACCTATTGTAAAATCAAAATCAAATTCGTTACCAGGACCATTGTCGTTATCCAAATCGACAGCCATAGAAACCCAATCGATACGTCCTTCCAACTGACGGTTTACATAACTATTCGAAGGTTTGCTTCTATCTTTTATTTTAGGAGAATCGACAAACCGTATAGCCATTTCGGTCAGACCATCGCCATCTTCATCATAAAACAAAAACGGATTTTCCCAATTCAAACGTAAATCTTTAATGTCATAAGTAGATGTATGAATTTTCATGAACATCGTCTGACCGCTATAATCTTCATAAAAATCGCAAACTCCGTTTTTATCCCAACAGCGCAAACTAAAATCATTCCAATTAATATAATTGAAAATATTATCTTTATCCAAATCACGCATAATCATATAATGCCCGTTCGGCCAGACTTCTCCGGTATTTTTTTTCGGATATTCGATTACGATCTGCATATCTGCTTTACCGTCATCATCCGTATCGACCCAATCGATAATCAAGTCCCCTTGTCCACCATAAATTCCATCTTTATTACGGTCAATCAACAAACAATCATTGATCATATCTCCCTCAATATCCCCTTCTTTCATGTTACCGTCGTCATCTAACCAAAGAATAGGAGTATCGTTTACCGTAACGGATTTAATCGCGTCAGGCTTTCCATCTCCATTTAAATCGATATACTCTACCTGATAACCTACCGGAGGCAAAGGCAGACGAAACGGTTCGATCTGTAATTTCTGATTCCAGTACTTCTGGTCATACGGCAAAGCCTGTGCTGTAGAAACAGCAAAAACTCCCAACATTGCCAGATAAATAAATTTACATTTTTTCATTGTGTGTGTTATTTATTAGTATTCGCATTAAATATCGTCCATCTCGCACTTATCCGCATATTCTTCGATCCTTGTAAACGAACAATGACAGGATAACATAACTGAGCTCCTGTTCCCTCTTCTGCAAGTTTCAACGCAGGTATTCCGGGAGCTTCACCAACCAACAGCTCCTTAACCGGCGCTTCCGATAACTTCAAGAGCAGATCTCCCGAAGGAGTTTTAAATGAAACTTTTTTACCGACTTTATATTTCTTTACATTTTTAATCTGCGAATGTACTTTCGACTCATCCAACACGACAGACTGTCCCTTTCCGGCTTTAAATACAGGCTTTTCATTGAATAAAAGTACATACTCATACACATGTACAGAATCTGAAGCACAGTCAAACGTATCATCCAAGATATTTCCCTCCAGATTCATCTTCCGTAACATTCTCACTCCTGAATAAGCTGTCGTACACTCAGCTTCTGCCCGACCTCCGTTTGGAGTAGCCTCATAGCTGATCAATTTTCCTAAAGCCTTGCGATTCTGGTCCTTATAATCTACGGTTACCATATTATGAGGCAACGAGTTTCGATACCAATCTAAATACAATTTAAGTCCGTAAGCACACGTACCGAAATCAGAAATCAGTTCTTTTTCTCCGTTATGTATCGTTATAGATAATTTATCGGGATGTCCGTGCCCTATTCCCCGACCACCGAATTTTAATACCGAAGAAACAGCTCCGCTTCGCAAACAAAGAAACCCGGATTGCGGGTAACAATAACTCGGTTGTATCATCGGTTCTTTAACAGGCTTTATATCCTGCCCCGTAAGCAACGATTCATATGCCGTTCGATCTGTCATTCCGTAAGCATGTTCCAAGACAGTTTCAATAACCGGGTCTTTTAAACGGGCGAAAGCCAGTTCATGAATAGGCAACTCGCTCAAAACACTCGCACCATACCAACCGTCACTATGTGCAGGATAGCTTAAATCGGGGTAAGTTCCCTTAATCGGAGCAACAAACATCTTCCTCATATCCTCATTATACAAATTTATTCCACGACAGCGCATGACATCTGCCGTATGAATTAAAGCTTGTAACGGGAAATAATGATAATTAGGAGAACCTTCATCTATCCACCCATCGGGTTTTAAATGCTTTTTCATCAAAGCATAATATCCCCTTACCGGATCATTCATAGCAACGTCGATAATAGAGTCATCCTCTAAAGCAACTCCCAAAACCGCAAGACCGCTATTATGCCACATCTGCCAATTTGCCCCGGCAGGGCGATTAAGCAATAATTCAGCGCAAGGACGCAAAAGTCCGCTTTCTATCTTACCGATCTCTTCTTGTGTCAGATATTTCTTTATAACCGTGTAGGACGGAAGTGCATAGGTAGCCCAAGTCGCTTCATCTAAACTTTGCGCAAAAGCCTTGCCGCTATGTTCGTCACTAATAACCCGAGCAGCATTATACTCTTTATATGCTGCATATTTCGATGCATAATCGAGCAACATATCTTTGATATAATCAACATACAGTAAATCTCCCGTAGCCATATAAGCATACATACAAGCTTGCAGATACTCTTGATTTTTACGGTGTACCATATAAATCCAAGCCCAATCAAAACGGTTTACATGGGTATAAGTCGTTTTACAAGCCGAGCAATAGTGCGCATGAGGCTTATCCCAGTCAAAAGTCAACCGCTGACCGTCTTTATCACAATAATAATGATGAATATGTCCTCCTTCGACAACGGGAACTGTAAGATCATGGGAACGACGTTCAGCTATATCCGTTTTAATCCGGTCAAGAATCTTCCTCCCCCATGAAGTCTGCGCAGATTTTCGAATTTGAATGATGTCATCCGGAGAATAACAATAATATGATCGTCCATCCGCAAATACAGGTAATACGGCTAAGACAAAAACAAAAAGAAACAAAAGGCTTTTTAGTGATGTGTGTTTCATAAGATATTTCTTTGCATTAAACTTTATTGCAAAGAAAAAACCGACACATTAAAAAGTGCTTAAAATTCACGCAAAAAACAATTAATATATCAAGTAATACGAAAAAAAATCAGAGATAAGAGTATATCTAAGTTTTCCAAGATAATTTTAAAATAAATTTTTACCGGTATCTTTCTAACCACTGTGCGGCATCCTCATCACCCATTGAAGCTGCCTGCTCCATATCCGACCGAGCCCCGACAAAGTCTTTTAAAGCAAACTTAGCCAAGGCCCTGAAATAATAAGCAGTCGTTATTCTGTTTCCTTTTTCAATTGTACGAGTAAGATCATCGATACATTTCCCATAATCTCTCAAATAATAATAAATACAGCCCCGAACTTCATAACTTTTTGCATCAGACTCATCTGCTATAATTGCTTTATCTATGGTTTCCAACGCACCATTGTACGCTCCGACAAATGCCTGACAAATAGATTTATTCTGGTATATTTCCGACAAAGAATAGTTTGTACTTTTTCCTTTATGATATTTCAAAACAGAATCATAATCAAGAATCGCCTCATTTTGCCGTCCCAGTGCAGAATAACATAAAGCTCTGAAATAATAAGCATCAGCCCAAAGAGAGTCTTTTTGCAATTCTTCGGAAAGGATATTCACCGCGTCTTCATAATTTCCTGAACAGTGTTTCTCTTTCACTTCATTCAGGACAGAAACACGATTGCCATTATCCTGTAATTCCGGACGAGGTATCGAATTTATCGATTTATCGGTAACTATATTATTTTTAGAACTTTCAGGCTCACTATTGCTGACTTTTATTAAATATACATTATCTTTCACCTGCCTGACAATCTCAGTCAACGACCTTTTTACAAGTATAGGTTTAAAAGTCAACTTTCTTAAAACAGGATCACTCTCCAACAACAATTTAAGATAAGATGCCTTCACGGCAAGATTTGCCATATACCCGGCTTTATCTCCATAACCGGCAGAAATTATACCCAAAACATTTCCATTACCATCGATCAGAGGTCCTCCGCTGTTTCCGTAGGTCACCGGAACGGATATCTGGCAAAAGACAGGTCCGGCTTTTCCTGCATTCACAGCACTGATGATCCCATTCGTCACCTTCACATTATCCCCCAAAAGATCCGCACGTGGATATCCTATTGCATAACAAGGTTCTCCTTCGACAGGGACATCTGTCCGTAAATCATAATTTACCTCCCCCAAAGTCTTAAACTCAGGATCATTGATTTTTATAACAGAAAGATCTGTCATGGGATCGGAAAGAATGACTTGAGCATTATAAAAACGAGTAAAATCACCGTTGATTCCTGTCACCTGAATATGCTTTGCATCTTCTGTTACATGATTGCAAGTAGCGATATACCCGTCAGAAGAAAGAGCAAAACCGCTTCCCGTCCCGGTATAAGAATCCTCTGCCGATTTCGACTCAGAAGTAGGATAAACTTTCATAAGTCTGAAATTCCATAACCAGCCTTCTATATCGAGACGATTACGATATAGCAACGTCGCTATATGATTTATATATCTGACTTTACCGTATCTGTGGCACACCACAAGATTAAAAGTTCCTTTATCCGCCGTCAATTCTAAAAATCCGTCAACCATTCCCGGCGTCAAATACTTAAAAGTTTTAACCTTGACTATTCGATACTTAAACTGTTCCGGTATATTCTGATCCGTAAAACGTTCTATAGACCATCGTTCTCCATTATAATTTTGCCAAATTCCCTCTATCGGGTCTATTTCTCTGGAATTATGTAAAAGCCGGGCTTCTTCCTCTGTATAACCTTCGACACAATAACTCTGCTTATACCACTTTTTAACAGGTTCATCTTTTTTATCCGACTTTGCAGATACAGATAAAATTAGTGACATCAGCAAAACAAATAAAGAGATATATTTTTTCATGGTTTTAAAGAATCTATAAAAACACGAACCATACTGTTTAAAAAAGGTGAAAAATCAATTAAAAGCTATAATTGAAGCCGAAACTCAGCAATTCTTTAAATTGGAAATGAGTCTTACGGTCTTTTTTCTCCCGGGCATCATCATACCTTAAGTGAAGGAAAAGACGAGTTGAGAAAAAACGATTCAGAATGAAATCAAAACTATTTTCAAAATCAGATTGAATTTGCTCATAATTAGTAAAATAGAATAGTCTTGAGCTCCATTTCATATTTCTGTAAAATTCCCATTTAACGGTTACCTCGAAAGAAGAACCGAACTGATTGAGCGTATTACCCGCATTAATACCGGAATTGGCCGGATTTATATCTCGATCGTTCGCTACAAATTTCAAATTATAAGAAAACGGAGATAATACTACCGATGACTCAAACTTCCACTTCTCTTGTTTATAATTGTATGACATACCGAGACCGGCATTAAACTCTCCAGGAGAAAGGAATTCCGCTAATTTTTCGGTTGTATTGGCCTTATAATTATCAAACAACTGTGTTTTAAAAAATAGTGTAGCAGTATAATACCAACTTTTAAAGGCTTTAAAACCGAACTTTGAATTAATCTGGAAGAGATCTTCGCTTATTCTTATTTTTCGTATAGTATCTTCCGGAGCACTATTAACGTTTACTTTCCACTGAACCGTATTTTCAAAAATCATCCAGTCATAATCATCGAACTTCAACGTATATACCTGATTGCTGACAATATTTAAATTACTTTCTCCACCTTGATACCAATTTTCTGAAATATGTACTTGAGAAAACTGAATAGAGCTTTGGAGTCCTGAAATCCAATGTTTCAATTTTCTTTCTCCGGCATTTATAGATGACTGAGATACCGAAACCGTCATATCCTCCAATTTCAACAGATTTTTTCTCGGAGAAGTTTCCATTACTTTAACTTTAGGAACTTCCGGCAAATTATCCGTATTATATTTTACACATTCCGGATGATTTATAATCACCCAGAAGCGACCTCTCTCCCTCATGGTTTGCAACCCTTTAACCCGCATCAACCATTCGGGTTCTTTAAAAGTATAGGAAAAAGGTTTGAACGATGAATATGTTTTTTTGAACGGAATAAATACATTTAGCGAATCCGGATTTTTATACCGATCAAAAATAATCGGCAAAAAATAAGGAGAATCCAACAATGACATTTCGTCATCCTGAACTATACTATCCGGGAACAATACCATATCCAAAGCCTCCTGTACCTCCGGAGTCAAAGAAATAGAGTCTGTAGATATCAACTGCAACAACATACTCTGTTTGCCCTGTAATGAATCGGACTGTTCAACAGTAACCGAATCCGGCAAATGTCGTTGAGAAAATGCGCTAACCTGAAAAACCGAATCGTTAGCAGCAGAAGCAGCTATAAAATAAACAAGGCACATTAATGAAAGAACCGTACTCCGGCAAAATTTTAAAAACATATTCCAGTCTTTTAAATAAGATCTATTTGCCGAACCTTTTGCTCTCCAAAACAAGACCGGCACAGCAATATTTTGCAAATGTAATTATTTTATAGTTAAATACATATTTCATAATTACAAAAAACGAAATGCGGAAAGCCTCAAAAGAATATTGTTAATTGATAATTAATTAAAAACAGTTTTCCCGTAAATCTGAAGTTTTTTTTCTACTTTTGCGTTTTGAAAAATCATCTGCACATAAATTAATGTATTAAATATCATATAGTAGTGGATACAAAGTATATTTTCGTTACAGGCGGAGTTGTTTCTTCTTTAGGGAAAGGCATTATCTCAGCATCTCTCGCCAAATTGCTTCAAGCCAGAGGCTATAATGTTACCATTCAAAAGTTCGACCCGTATATAAACATTGATCCGGGGACATTAAATCCTTATGAACATGGGGAATGTTACGTTACAGTAGATGGACATGAAGCCGATCTCGATTTAGGCCACTACGAACGGTTTACCAATATTCGTACGACTCGTGCGAACAATATCACTACGGGACGTATTTACCAAAATGTCATTAATAAAGAAAGACGCGGTGATTATTTAGGTAAAACGGTACAAATCATACCGCATATTACCGATGAGATAAAGAGAAACGTAAAATTACTGGGAACTAAGAACGAATTCGATTTCGTTATCACCGAAATCGGCGGTACTGTCGGAGATATAGAATCTCTTCCTTTTCTTGAAAGTGTCCGCCAACTAAAATGGGAACTCGGTAAAAGCTGTCTTTGCATCCATTTGACTTACGTTCCTTTTATTGCTGCGGCAAAAGAGGTAAAGACAAAACCGACTCAACATTCTGTAAAGCAGTTACAGGAAGTAGGGATACAACCGGATATTCTGGTTTTACGAACAGAACACGAACTAAGCAATGAGATTCGCCGTAAAGTAGCATTATTCTGTAATGTAGCACCGGAAGCTGTTATACAGTCTATCGACGTACCTTCTATTTATGAAGTTCCATTAAAAATGCAACAACAAAAACTGGATGAAATAGTACTGACCAAGACCGGCATGCCTGTCGGATCGACCCCCGAGCTGAAACCGTGGAAAGAATTTCTTGCCCGCGTGAAGAATGCTAAAGAAAGTGTTCGCATCGGATTGGTCGGGAAATATGTTGAATTGCAAGACGCATACAAATCGATCGATGAAGCTCTATTTCAAGCAGCAACATACAACGACCGTAAATTGGATCTGCAACTTATTCATTCAGAAAAATTAAACGAGTCCAACGTTGAAGAATTGCTCGGTTCTATGGACGGGCTTCTCATCGCTCCGGGATTCGGACAAAGAGGTATCGAAGGTAAATTCACCGCTATAAAATATGCCCGCGAACATGATGTACCCACATTCGGTATCTGTTTAGGCATGCAATGTATGGTAATCGAATTTGCAAGAAACGTATTGGGCTATGCCGATGCCAACTCGACAGAGATGGAAGTAAGTACCAAACATAACGTAATCGATTTGATGGAAAGCCAAAAAAGCGTTTCTAACATGGGCGGGACCATGCGTTTAGGCGAATATGATTGCGTACTTGATCCGGATTCGAAAACTGCCAAAGCCTATCAATCGACTCATATTAAAGAACGTCATCGTCACCGTTTCGAGTTTAATAGTGATTATCGTGCTGAATTTGAAGCGGCAGGGATGAAATGTGTTGGGGAAAACCCGGAAACACACCTTGTAGAGGTTGTAGAAATACCTTCTCTTTCATGGTTTATAGGAGTACAATACCATCCTGAATATAACAGTACGGTATTACGTCCTAATCCTCTCTTCATAGATTTTATTAAAGCTGTCATTAAAAACAAGAAATAATCCGGAAACCGGAAAAGAATAAAAACGATCATACATATATATGGATAAAAATACGATTATTGGTTTTGTTCTTATCGCTGCCGTTCTTTTCGGCTATTCGTGGTTTACAAAACCTACACCCGAACAATTGCAAGAACTTCAACGCAGAAACGACTCCATTGCTCAGGTTGAACAGAAAAAACTGGAAGAGATACAACAAAGCCAAATGGTAGCCGGTAATGCAGATTCGACTATCACCGTTCTAAACGAGGATTCTCTTCGTCAAGTACAAATGAAAGAAGCGTTCGGAATCTTTTCGGACTTTACGACAGGAGAAAATGAAAAAATAAATCTGAAAAACGATCTTGTATCTCTCTCATTCTCAAGTAAAGGAGGAGCTTTAACCGAAGCTACTTTAAACAAATACAAGACTCATGACTCGCTGCCTCTTACTCTTTTCGACGAAAAGGATAACGAATACGGATTTATTTTCAAGACCGGAGGGCGTATTGTAAACACGACCGATCTTTTCTTTAAACCTATTGCAGGAAAAGACGAAAAATCTGTAACGATGCGGCTCGATTTCGGTAATGGCAAATTCTTTGATCTTGTCTATACTTTACCGGAAGACAGTTATATGGTCAAAATGGATATCCGCCAAAAAGGAATGGAAACTATTCTTCCCGGTAATACGGCAAGTCTGGATTTATTCTGGAATCAGAACCTGCGCAGCCAGGAAAAAGGGCGCATGTTCGAAGAAAGAAATAGTGCATTATATTATAAATTCGTAGGTTCGGACGTCGACCATTTGAGTGAATCTAAAGATGAACAGGAGACCATTTCGTTAGGACTTAAATGGATCGGATATAAGAATCAGTTTTTCTCATCAGCTCTGATACCTGACGGAAAATTCAATGGTGCTCTCATTCGTTCAGGAATGAATAATGATCCGGCATATTTGAAAAACTTCCATACAGAAACGACAGTGGATTATAATCCGGCGGATAATAACGGACCGGGATTTCGTTTTTATTTAGGACCTAACCTTTATCCTCTATTACACAGCTATGACAAAGGCGTCGATGATGACAAAGCCCTCGATCTGGATAAACTTGTACCGCTGGGATTTAAATTTTTCCGATGGATCAACACATGGATAATCATACCCATATTTACTTTCTTAGGAAAATACATTGCAAATTACGGAATCATCATTCTATTGATGACAATCATCATCAAAATATTCTTAGCTCCGCTTACATTTAAATCCTACATGTCCAGCGCCCGTATGCGGGTATTGCGTCCTCAGATCGAAGAAATAAACGCCAAATATCCGGGACAAGACAAAGCTATAGATCGTCAAAGAGCGACAATGGACTTGTACAGCAAAGCAGGAATCAATCCGATGAGCGGATGTTTGCCTATGTTATTGCAGATGCCGATTTTATTAGCAATGTTTGCATTCTTCCCTTCATCTATCGAATTAAGACAACAATCATTCCTTTGGGCTCAAGATTTATCATCTTATGATGCCATATTCAGTTGGGATGCCTATATACCCTTGATTACTCCGTATTTCGGAAATCATATCAGTTTGTTCTGTCTGTTAATGACTATTACGAATATTTTATATACAAAGATCAATATGGACAATACCGGCGGAAGCCAGCAAATGCCGGGTATGAAAGTCATGATGTATCTCATGCCCTTAATGTTCTTGTTCATTTTCAATAACTACGCTTCAGGGTTGAGTTACTATTATTTTGTTTCTACATTGATCACAATTATCCAGACCTACATATTCCGTAAATGTATCAATGAAGAAAAAGTTCTTGCACAACTTAAAGAAAATCAGAAAAAACCTCGCAAGAAATCAGGATTTATGGCTCGTCTGGAAGAGGCTCAACGACAACAACAAGCAGCTTTGAGACAACAACAAAAAAATAAACGGAGATAAAATCCGTCTATATAGAAAAGAAACGGTCGGAAAGAGATTATTCTCGACCGTTTCTTTTTCATTTATTTTAATCCTATAAGAAATACCTCTTCCGAAAGGCATCTCCAATAAATTGAACATCCTTATTTTTTCTAACGAATAAAAAGCAACTCCCGATATTTCGGCAAAGTCCACATTTGGTCATCCACGATCAGTTCAAGTTTATCGATATGATAACGGATTTCATCAAACTTGGGTGCTACCGTATCATGGTATGCTATCGCCTTTTCTCTTTCATCGGCAATTTTATTAGCCTTTTTACGTGCTTCGATCATCTCTTCGACTTTCTCTTTTATCGCTAATTCCCGATGTCCGATTTCCTCGATAATATCCAAATCCTTACCACACAATAAAACGGCTTTATCTTCAGAAAAAAGACTTCTTATTTTGTAAACATTATCGATAAGTTCAGATTGATATTTCGTCGAAATAGGAATAATATGATTCATGGCGAGATCTCCCAACACACGCGCCTCGATCTGTATCTTTTTAGTATAAGTTTCCCATTTCACTTCATTACGGGCTTCCAATTCTTTACGGGTCATTACTCCGGTAGATTCGAACATTTTAACGGATTCCTCCTTCAGATAATTATCGAAAATAACCGGAACGCTGGTCTCACAATCCAGACCTCTTTTCAGAGCCTCAGCTTTCCATTCCTCACTATAACCGTTACCGTCAAAATGAATTGGTTTACTCTCTTTTATATATTTACGCACGACATCTAAAATAGCAGAGACTTTCGGTTCACCTTTCGCTATCAAGGCATCTACTTCAGATTTGAACTCTATCAATTGCTCTGCAACAGCCGTATTCAAAGCAATCATAGCTGAAGCACAGTTCGCCTCAGAGCCTACAGCACGGAACTCAAAACGATTTCCTGTAAAAGCAAAAGGCGAAGTCCGATTACGGTCGGTATTATCAATCAACAATTCCGGAATTTGAGGAATGTCCAACTTCATCCCGTGTTTCCCGCTCAACGCAATCAATTCATCATTAGAACTCTCTTCAAGATGATCGAGTACTTGAGTCAATTGCGTCCCCAAAAAACTCGAAATAATAGCAGGAGGAGCTTCATTCGCGCCCAAACGATGGGCATTGGTAGCAGAAGAGATACTGGCTTTTAACAATCCGTTATGACGATAAACCGCCATCAAAACATTTACAATAAACGTCACAAAACGCAAATTATCCTCTGCCGTTTTTCCGGGAGCCATCAATAAAACCCCGGTATCAGTTCCTAAAGACCAGTTATTATGCTTGCCCGATCCGTTTACACCCTTAAAAGGTTTCTCATGAAGCAAAACTCGAAATCCGTGCCGACGAGAAATTTTCCGCATCAAAGCCATAATCAATAAATTATGGTCATTTGCAAGATTACACTCTTCAAATATAGGAGCTAATTCAAATTGATTGGGAGCGACCTCGTTATGTCGAGTTTTCACCGGAATACCCAACTTCAGACTCTCTATCTCGAGATCTTTCATAAAAGCTGCTACACGTGTAGGAATAGCCCCGAAATAATGATCTTCCAACTGTTGGTTTTTCGAACTTTCATGCCCCATAAGCGTACGTCCTGTAAGCAATAAATCTGGACGAGCGGCATACAAGCCTTCATCAACCAAAAAATATTCCTGTTCCCAACCCAAATATGCAAAGACCTTTTTTACATTATGGTCGAAGTAATGACATACATCTACGGCCGCTTTATTGACACTATCCAAGGCTTTCAACAAAGGAGCTTTATAGTCCAACGATTCTCCGGTATAAGCTATAAAAATAGTAGGAATACAAAGTGTATCATCTACAATAAAAGCAGGCGATGAAGGATCCCAAGCCGAATATCCGCGAGCCTCAAACGTATTACGAATACCTCCATTCGGGAAACTCGAAGCATCCGGTTCTTGCTGAATCAATAATTTTCCGGAAAATTCTTCTACAACAACGCCCTTACCGTCATGCTCCACAAAAGCATCATGCTTCTCCGCAGTACCTTCGGTTAAAGGATGAAACCAATGAGTATAATGAGTAGCCCCCATCTCGATAGCCCATTTTTTCATTCCTTCTGCCACAGAATCGGCAATTTCACGATCAAGGGGAGTACCATTGTCGATTGCATCGACCAATTTCCGATATGTCTTTTCCGGAAGATATTTAAACATCTTCGCCCGGTTAAACACATATTTACCGAAATATTCCGAAGGTCTCTCATCCGGAACTGCGACATCCACCGCTTTTTTAGTAAAAGCGGTTTCTACAACTCTAAATCTCAATGTTGACATAATACCTATTGTTTGATTGTTTTTACAAATTAATAAATCAACGCAACCATTTTTTTAGCCGGAACATAGCCTCCATGCAGTCATCCCGATCACCGAATGCCGTTAAACGGGCATATCCTTCTCCGGATGGGCCGAAACCTACTCCCGGAGTACAGACAACGTTCGCTTCATACAACATTCTCTCAAAAAATTTCCA
This sequence comes from Coprobacter fastidiosus, assembly GCF_982245605.1. Classification (NCBI taxonomy): domain Bacteria; kingdom Pseudomonadati; phylum Bacteroidota; class Bacteroidia; order Bacteroidales; family Barnesiellaceae; genus Coprobacter; species Coprobacter fastidiosus. The sequence goes on from NZ_CEVCIF010000003.1 coordinate 106,583, forward strand.
TGAAGAAAGACCGTCCGGTGCTTTTACCCATAAATACGGAGCATTCTCCCCGCCATATACTTCCAAACCCGTTTCGGAAAGTCCGGTTTTCATAATACGAGCATTCGTCATATAATACTGAATAATCTCTTTTACCTGCATCTGTCCTTCGGCAGAATAGACAGCTTCAGCTGCCCGTTGGGTAATATAGGACGTTCCATTAAATTTTGTACATTGTCTTCGATTCCATAATCGATTCAAAGGAATCCGTTCTCCAGTAAGAGTAGCGGCACTTACCTCTTTCGGTACGACCGTATACCCGCAACGGACACCTGTAAATCCTGCTGTCTTAGAAAAACTACGGAATTCGATAGCACATTTTTTCGCACCTTTAATTTCATATATAGAATGCGGAACATCCGAATCCTGTATATAAGCCTCATAAGCAGCATCAAAAAGAATCAACGTATCATTAGACAAAGCATAATTCACCCATTTTTTCAATTCTTGTTTCGAAAGTGCCGTACCGGTAGGGTTATTCGGATAACAGAGATAAAGAATATCGATACGATTCTCCGGTATTTCCGGAATAAAACCGTTCTCGCTCCGACAAGGGATATAAGTCACATTACTCCATTTTCCATTTTCTAACGTTCCGGCCCTCCCACACATCACATTAGAATCTATATATACCGGATATATAGGATCAGTTACTCCGATACTATTATCATGCCGCAAAATATCTCCAATGTTTCCAGTATCGCTTTTTGCTCCGTCATTAATAAATATCTCCCCTGGTTCAAAATGGATTCCTTTAGGAACAAAGTCATTTTTTATGACTGCATCAATCAGGAAACTGTATCCCTGTTCAGGACCATATCCTCTGAATGTATCCCTAACCGCCATTTCATCTACTGCTTTATGCATAGCTTCGATTACAGCTTTCGGCAAAGGTCGTGTAACGTCCCCTATCCCCAAAGAGATCACCTTATCTTTCGGGTGGGTTACCTTAAAAGTATTTATTTTCTTAGCTATATCCGAAAATAAATAACTATCCGGAAGTTTCAGAAAATGTTCATTTACGAGCGCCATATTCTTTCTGCATTAAAAAAATTAATCTATTTCTACTTCTCCGTCAAAAACTTTTACGGCATCTCCGGTCATTAAAACATGATCGGTCTCTTCATCCCAACATATCGTCAACACTCCGCCATCCATATTTACGGAAGAAATTCGTTCTGTACGTCCTGTCATAAAACCTGCCACTGCCGTTGCACAAGCACCCGTTCCACAAGCCTGAGTAATTCCCGACCCCCTCTCCCAGACCCTCATTCTAATAGAATTTTTATTTTTCACTTGAGCAAACTCCACATTGATCCGATCGGGAAACAAAGGATTATTTTCCAACATAGACCCCACTTTTTCTAATTCGATTCGATCGACATCATCAACAAAAATCACCAAATGAGGATTCCCCATAGATATTGCCGTCGCTTTAAAGGATTTTTTCCCTACCATTATCGGCATATCAATCATGCAACCAGCATATCCCTCAGACATAATATAAATTGACTCCGGAATACCCATATCTACCGTGACATAAGTTACCTTTCCGTCAACAACCTGCAATTTAAGTAATTTTATGCCCGATAAAGTATCAAGCAAAAGCTCCGTTTTATCTGTCAAATGATTGTCATACAAGTATTTTCCCACACACCGAGATGCGTTCCCGCACATTTTAGCCTCCGAACCATCTGCATTAAAAATGCGCATACTAAAATCTGCCTTATCCGAATTGCCGATCAACACCAACCCGTCACTGCCTATACCTGTGTGGTATTTGCTCCATTTTATTGCCAATTTTTCAGGATTTCTAATCGGAAAAACCGATGTATTCACATATATATAATCATTCCCTGCACCTTGCATTTTAGTAAATCCAACTCGATACATAATATATCATTTTGACAATATAAATAAATAATACAATCTTTTTTGCTTTATTTATTCGCAAATATATATCGTTTTGAAAAATAACTGCTAAGAATGTGAACTTTTTTCTATTTTAAAAACGAAATATTATAAATCGGATATTCATTTACCATATTTATTACGAAATATTACTTATATGCACACAAAATGGAATAATTATAAGATATTATTTCTTGATCACAAAAAAATTGAAAAGGATTATGAATAAAATTATTCAAGAAAACAGATAATTGCATGAATAGATTTCGCAGGAAATAGAAATAACAAAATTAATAAATTCTATTCTTTTCTTTTTTATGATTTCGACATTATTAATCTAAAAAAAATTTGATCTTACAGATTAAAATATCACACAATCCACAAATAACAAATTATGAAAAAGAGGAGAATTCAAAAACGAAATAGTAAGATAACTTATTTCTTCTATTCAGAATTATAAATTAACTTTTTAAAATACATATTTCATTTTAAGTATCTTTTTGCTCATTATTTTATATATAAAAGATCAAAATGTCATTTTATATAATTATCTTTGTGCCGAAATAAATTAACCCAATCATTTATGTGTGGAATTGTAGGATATATTGGAGCTCAAAACGCATACCCAATTCTTATCAAAGCTTTGAAAAGGCTGGAGTACAGAGGTTATGACAGTGCAGGTGTAGCACTCATCAGCGATAATCAACAATTAAATGTTTATAAGACAAAAGGGAAAGTTTCAGACTTGGAAGCTTTTGCCGCTCAAAAAGATATTAGTGGAACTATAGGAATAGCGCACACACGCTGGGCTACCCACGGAGAGCCATGTCAAGCGAATGCACATCCTCATTATTCGGAATCTGAAAATCTGGCTATAATACATAACGGTATCATTGAGAATTATGCAATCCTTAAAGAGAAATTACAGGAAAAAGGATATACATTCAAAAGCAGCACCGATACAGAAGTTCTGGTACAATTAATTGAATATATCAAAGTATCCCATAACCTCGACTTACTGACTTCGGTACAGCTTGCTTTACATGAAGTCATCGGAGCATATGCCATCGCCATCTTAAATCGAAATAATCCCGACGAAATCATCGTAGCGAGAAAAAGCAGTCCGTTGGTGATAGGAATAGGCAAAGATGAATATTTTATCGCATCAGATGCTACTCCCATTGTAGAATACACCGATAAAGTAGTATATTTAGAAGACGGAGAGATCGCTGTAATACACCGCGGACAAGAATTGAAGATCGTAACTCAAGATAATATTGCCGTAAACCCGACAATCAATACTATAGAATTAAACCTCGGACAACTCGAAAAAGGAGGTTATCCCCACTTTATGCTTAAAGAGATATTCGAACAGCCCGACTGTATTCACGATTGCATGCGAGGACGCATTAACATAGAAGGGACTGATATTGCACTATCCGCCATTATCGATCATAAAGAAAAACTGCTTCATGCAAAAAGATTTATTATCGTAGCATGCGGTACATCTTGGCATGCCGCTCTTATCGGGAAATATCTCATCGAAAAATTTTGCCGTTTCCCGGTAGAAGTCGAATACGCTTCCGAATTCCGGTATCGAAATCCCGTCATCAATCCTGGTGACGTCGTTATTGCTATTTCTCAATCGGGAGAAACAGCAGATACATTAGCTGCAGTCGAAGAAGCTAAAAACAAAGGAGCATTTATATACGGAATATGCAATGCTGTCGGATCTTCTATCCCGAGAGCTACGCATACCGGATCGTACATACACGTAGGACCGGAAATCGGTGTTGCTTCTACAAAAGCATTTACCGGTCAAGTTACAGTTCTCACAATGTTGGCTCTTACTTTGGCACGAGAAAAGAACAGTATCGGTAATGAAGAATTTCGACAAGTAGTACATGAGCTGAGCACAATACCCGAAAAGATGAAAAAGGTTCTCGAAAAAAACGACAGCATAGCCAATCTTTCACAAATATTTACCTATGCACATAATTTTATCTACTTAGGCAGAGGATTTAATTATCCGGTCGCTTTAGAAGGAGCTCTCAAATTAAAAGAAATATCATACATCCACGCAGAGGGTTATCCGGCAGCAGAAATGAAACACGGACCAATTGCCCTGATAGATACCGAAATGCCGGTTGTAGTCGTAGCGACGCACAATAACCAATATGAAAAAATAATCAGCAATATACAAGAAATAAAAGCTCGAAAAGGGAAAGTAATAGCCCTTGTGACAGAAGGTGATACAACTATTAAAAATATTGCCGATTTTTGTATCGAATTACCGAAAACAATACCGTGCCTCGATCCGTTAATCACGACAATTCCTCTTCAATTACTGGCATACCATATTGCCATTTGCAAAGGGAAAGATGTAGATCAGCCGAGGAATCTCGCAAAATCGGTAACCGTAGAATAAAAATGATTCTAAAAAGAGATGGAAGAATTAAAACATGAATGCGGAGTAGCAATGATACGTTTGCTAAAACCGCTCGAATATTACGAAAAAAAATACGGGACATGGATGTACGGACTCAATAAGCTTTATTTGCTTATGGAGAAACAACACAACCGAGGACAAGAAGGCGCTGGATTGGCCTGCGTAAAACTCCAAGCCAATCCGGGAGAAGAATACATGTTCAGGGAAAGAGCTTTGGGAACAAGCGCCATTACCGAAATATTCGAGGCCGTACATTCTAATTACGCATCTCTGACAGAGACACAGTTGCACAACGCTGAATATGCCGAACAGGTATTGCCCTTTGCCGGAGAAATCTATATGGGACATCTCCGTTACAGTACGACAGGAAAATCGGGGATTTCATATATACATCCTTTTTTAAGACGCAATAACTGGAGAGCAAAAAATCTGAGTTTGTGCGGTAATTTCAATCTGACCAATGTCGATGAGATATTCGAAAAAATTACGGCTAAAGGACAGCATCCCCGGAAATATGCCGACACATATATCATGTTGGAAGAGGTAGGACACAGACTCGACCGAGAGGTCGAAAGATTATATGCAAAATGTGAAAACGAAGGCCTGGAAGGAATGGATATTACGTATGCCATAGAAGATCAAATCGATCTGGCAAACGTTCTGAAAAAAACTACCCCCGGATGGGATGGCGGATATGTGATCTGCGGCATTACGGGAAGCGGAGAATGTTTTTCGATTCGTGATCCGTGGGGCATTCGTCCGGCATTTTGGTATGCCGATGACGAAGTCGTAGTACTGGCATCGGAACGTCCGGTCATACAAACAGCCTTTAACCTGTCAAGCGATTCTATAAAAGAATTGCTTCCGGGACAGGCTTTATTCGTAAATAAAAAAGGGAATATCCGTACGGAACAAATCAACTCTCCTAAAAAGAACAATGCCTGTAGCTTTGAAAGGATATATTTTTCTCGCGGCAGCGACAAAGATATTTACCAGGAACGTAAGCAATTAGGAAAAAATCTGGTAAAACCGTTACTCGATGCAATAAAAAACGACGTAGATCACACGGTCTTTTCTTTCATCCCCAATACTGCGGAAGTTGCATTCTACGGCATGCTGGAAGGCTTCGAAGTGTACCTGAACCAACTAAAAAAGAGATATCTTACAACGTTAAAAAACGGAGTGTCGGAACAGGAACTCGAACACATATTATCGATGCGCATCCGATTCGAAAAAGCTGTTATTAAGGATATAAAACTCCGCACATTTATCGCCGAGGGAAATACCCGAAACGATCTCGCCGCACATGTATATGATATCACATACGGCAGTGTAGAGCCTTATTCAGACAATCTGGTCGTCATAGATGACAGTATCGTCAGAGGAACTACTCTCAAACAAAGTATTATAGGCATATTAGATCGGCTGCATCCTAAAAAAATCATTATCGTATCATCTTCTCCACAAGTAAGATATCCTGATTACTACGGTATAGATATGTCTCGAATGAAAGAGTTTATCGCTTTTAGAGCAGCAATAGCTTTATTGAAAGAACGAAATATGAAACAGTTAATAGCCGACGTATATCAAAAATGTATTGCCCAGCGTAATTTACCCAAAACCGAAATGGTCAATCACGTGAAAGAAATATACGCGCCTTTTACCGCTAATGAAATTTCAGGAAAGATAGCGGAACTGCTTACTCCTTCAGACACAAAAGCTGAAGTGCAAATTGTTTATCAAACATTAGAAGGTCTGCACTCATCTTGTCCCGGCCATCCCGGAGATTGGTATTTCTCTGGGAATTACCCTACACCGGGAGGAATGAAACTGGTAAACGAGGCTTTTATTAACTATGTAGAACAGGAATTTTAATATAGAATTTATAAAGTTCAAAATGCAAAAACAAAAAAATGTTTCACTAATACTGGACGACGGAAGCAAATTTTCCGGAATCTCTTTCGGATACGAAAGGCCGATTGCCGGAGAAGTCGTATTCAATACAGCAATGTCCGGATATCCTGAGAGTCTTACCGACCCGTCTTATTCGGGACAGATCATGGTATTGACCTATCCGCTCATCGGGAATTATGGCGTTCCCGCACAGAGTTTCTCCGGAAATATCTCTACTTTTCTCGAATCTGAAAAGATACATGCTGACGGCATTATCGTATCAGACTACTCTGAAAATTACAGTCATTGGAATGCCGTAGAAAGTTTAGGTGAGTGGCTGAAACAAGAAAAGATTGCCGGAATCACCGGAGTCGATACCCGGGAACTCACCAAATTGCTGCGAGAGAAAGGGAGTATGAAAGGTAAAATCGTTTTTACCGATGAAAATGAGATCGATTTTATCGACCCGAATAAAATCAACCAAGTTGCACGGGTAAGCACCCGGGAAATCATTACTTACGGGAACGGGAAGAAACGAGTCGTGTTGGTCGATTGCGGTGTAAAACACAATATAATACGGTGTCTTCTGAAACGTGATGTCACAATCATCAGAGTGCCCTGGGATTATGACTTCAACACGATCGAATACGACGGGCTGTTTATTTCGAACGGGCCGGGCGATCCCGACACTTGCGAAATAACGGTAGGACACATACGGGAAGCCTTGAAAAAAGAGCGCCCGATCTTCGGAATATGCATGGGAAACCAACTCCTTGCCAAAGCCGGAGGAGCAAGTACGTATAAATTGAAATACGGACACAGAAGCCATAACCAGCCGGTACGTTTGGTCGGGACAGAAAAATGTTACATTACATCGCAGAATCACGGATTTGCAGTCGACAACAATACGTTAAGCGATGAATGGGAACCGCTGTTCATCAACATGAACGACGGGACGAACGAAGGTATCCGACACAAAAGCAAGCCGTTCTTTTCGGTGCAGTTCCACCCCGAAGCTGCCAGCGGCCCTACCGACACAGAATTTTTATTCGACCGATTTATAGAAATGATATAATTGTCCGACAAATATATGAGCACAATTAAGAAAGTTTTGTTATTAGGTTCCGGAGCTCTGAAAATCGGAGAAGCCGGAGAATTCGACTACTCAGGTTCTCAAGCCTTGAAAGCGCTTCGGGAAGAAGGTATCGAGACCGTACTGATCAATCCGAACATTGCTACGGTACAGACATCGGAAGGCGTAGCCAATCACATCTACTACCTCCCCGTAACACCGTTTTTTGTAGAAAAAGTTATCGAAAAAGAGCATCCGGACGGGATTTTGCTCTCTTTCGGAGGGCAGACTGCACTGAATTGCGGTGTGGAACTTTACAAAAAAGGAATACTCGAAAAATATAATGTACAAGTATTGGGGACTCCCGTACAGGCCATCATGGATACCGAAGATCGGGAACTCTTTGTCAAAAAGTTAGATGAGATTCATGTAAAAACCATCCAGAGTGAAGCCGTAGAAAATATCGAGAGCGCCCGCATTGCGGCAAAACGACTCGGATATCCGGTAATCATCCGGGCGGCTTATGCTTTAGGCGGACTTGGCAGCGGCTTTTGCGATAATGAAGAGGAGCTGAACAAGCTGGCAGAGAAAGCATTCTCGTTTTCACCGCAAGTGCTGGTCGAGAAATCTCTGAAAGGATGGAAAGAGGTCGAATATGAAGTTGTCCGCGACAGATTTGACAATTGCATTACCGTATGTAATATGGAGAATTTCGACCCACTGGGAATCCATACGGGCGAAAGCATTGTCATAGCTCCTTCACAGACTCTGACCAACAGCGAATATCACAAACTGCGGGAACTGGCTATTCGCATTATACGACATATCGGGATTGTCGGCGAGTGTAATGTACAATATGCATTAGACCCCAATTCGGAAGATTACCGGGTCATTGAAGTAAATGCCCGTTTAAGCCGCTCTTCGGCCCTCGCTTCGAAAGCGACCGGATATCCTTTGGCATTCGTTGCGGCAAAGTTAGGATTAGGGTACGGCCTTTTCGACCTGAAAAACTCGGTAACACAAACAACGTCGGCCTTTTTCGAACCGGCTCTCGACTATATCGTATGTAAAATTCCTCGGTGGGATTTGGGTAAATTCCACGGGGTAGATCGTGAACTGGGCAGCAGCATGAAATCTGTGGGAGAAGTCATGGCTATCGGACGTACATTCGAAGAAGCCATACAAAAGGGACTCCGCATGATCGGACAAGGCATGCACGGGTTTGTCGAAAATAAAGAGCTGGTAATACCCGATATAGATAAAGCGTTGAGAGAACCTACCGATAAACGGATTTTTGTTATCAGCAAGGCTTTGCGAAAAGGTTATTCGATAGACCAGATCCATGAACTGACCAAGATAGATAAATGGTTTCTGGAAAAACTAAACCGTATCATACTTACGGCTAACGAACTCGAAACCTTCTCGACATTGGAAACTGTACCGACAGAAATACTAAAAACGGCTAAGAAACAGGGATTTTCAGATTTCCAGATCGCCCGGGCGGTTTTTAAAGATCAGGGAGACATCGACCAGCATCTGCTCGAAGTACGAAATCTTCGGAAAGAGAAAGGCATTGTCCCGGTAGTAAAGCAAATCGATACGTTAGCAGCCGAATATCCGGCACACACCAATTACTTGTACCTGACCTATAACGGAACGGCAAATGATGTGCATTATCTCGGCGACCGGCGTTCGGTCGTGGTCTTGGGCTCGGGTGCATACCGCATCGGAAGCTCGGTAGAATTTGACTGGTGCGGGGTAAACGCCTTGAATACGATTCGCAAAGAAGGGTGGCGCAGCGTAATGATCAACTACAATCCGGAAACGGTATCGACCGATTACGATATGTGCGACCGTCTGTATTTTGACGAACTTACTTTCGAACGGGTAATGGATATTCTTGAATTGGAAAATCCGCATGGCGTCATAGTCTCGACCGGAGGACAGATTCCCAACAATCTGGCCTTGAAACTCGATGCTCAAGGCGTCAATATCTTAGGTACATCGGCAAAGAGCATCGATAATGCCGAAGACCGGAACAAATTCTCGGCCATGTGCGACCGATTAGGAATAGACCAGCCCAGATGGAGGGAACTCACATCGATGGAAGATATTCACCAATTTGTCGACGAGGTAGGATTTCCGGTACTGGTACGCCCCTCCTATGTGTTGTCCGGTGCAGCGATGAACGTATGTTCCAATGACGACGAACTGGGACGGTTCTTAAAATTGGCAGCCAATGTATCTCAGAAACACCCGGTAGTGGTAAGCCAATTTATCGAACATGCCAAGGAGGTAGAAATGGATGCCGTGGCCGATAAAGGAGAAATTATTGCGTATGCCATCAGCGAACATATCGAGTTTGCCGGCGTACACTCCGGAGATGCGACAATACAATTCCCGCCCCAAAAGCTGTACATGGAGACCATCCGACAGGTAAAACGCATATCTAAATCGATCGCAAAAGAGTTACAAATATCCGGACCGTTCAACATACAGTTTCTTGCCAAAGGGAATGCGATCAAAGTGATCGAATGCAACTTGCGGGCTTCCCGAAGTTTTCCGTTCATCAGCAAGGTTCTGAAAATCAACTTTATCGATTTGGCGACTCAAATCATGTTGGGGAAAAAGGTCGAGAAACCGCACAAGACATTGTTCGACATCGACTATGTCGGAATCAAAGCTTCTCAATTCTCCTTTTCCCGACTACAAAAGGCCGACCCGGTACTGGGCGTAGATATGGTAAGTACGGGAGAAGTCGGGTGTCTCGGTAGCGACACAAACGATGCTATTCTAAAATCGATGCTCTCGGTCGGATATAAAATCCCGAAACAAAATATTCTTCTCTCTACCGGAACTGCTAAACAAAAGGTAGACATGCTCGCTGCAGCTGAACTTTTGTACAAAAAAGGGTATAAACTCTTTGCTACCGGAGGAACGCATCTCATGTTGGCAGAGAACAATATTCCTTCTATTCGGGTAGCATGGCCCGGAGAAGAGGGGTATCCTCAAGCGCTCGAACTATTGCATGAAAGAGAGATCGACATGGTGGTGAACATTCCCAAGAACTTGACCGCCGGAGAATTGGACAACGGATATAAAATAAGAAGAGCGGCAATAGATTTAAATATACCGTTGATTACCAACTCCCGCCTCGCTTCTGCATTTATTACGGCATTCTGCACAACTCCGATAGAAGATCTCGAAATAAAGGCTTGGGAAGAATATAAATAAATATTTCCTAATCGATTCAGCAAGGATATTCTCAAATCGGGAATATCCTTGTTTTTTTATTTATCGCTTTATCCCGACATTAAGCACTAAGATGTTAAATAATAAGAAATATATATCATTTAATAATCAACATTTTATATTTTTATTGACATAAAAATATAAAATTCACAATCAAACAAACCAGAAAAATACAAGAACATTGTTTATATCCATCAATCTACCAATACATTAAATACAAATTCAATATACACACTAATACACTATGCACATGAAAAATCTAAAAAACCGATTTTTAGTCTTGCTCGCTCTTTTATTTACGGGAAGTTCTCTCGCATCAGCGACAAAACATCCAGACAGAATTTTTGTAAAAGGAGTTTGTACGGAAATAACATTTTACTCTCCGACTACTGTCAGAATATTAAAATATCCACAAAACAGAACTCCTCTAAAAGAATCTTTGGTCGTCTTGCAAAAACCTCAAAAAGTACAATTAACCAGAAATAAATCTGAGAACAATTATTCAATAAAAAGCAATGAAATAAATGTATCGGTCAACACCAATACCGGAGAGATCATTTTTAAGGACTCTAAAGGGAACATACTCCTAAAGGACAAAAGCACACAGTTTTCTCCCCGTAAAGATATGGACAAAGATTCTTACCAAGTAAAACAAACGTTTAATCTCGATACAAATGAACCGATATATGGATTGGGACAGATACAAAACGGGAAACTAAATCAACGGAATCAAAAAGAGTTATTGCGACAACGAAACACAGTGATCTGTATCCCGTTCTTCCAATCTATTAAAGGATATGGCGTTTATTTGGATAACTATTCCCCTACCCACTTTATCGATTCCCCTAAAGAAACAGTTTTTGATTCTGATTTAGGAAATTGTAGCGATTACTATTTCATGTATGGGAAGAGTACGGACGGTGTCGTGAAAGCGATGCGCCAGTTAACCGGGAAAGTTCCTATGTTACCCAAAAGCGGATTCGGATTTTGGCAAAGCAGGGAACGATATGTTTCTCAAAAACAGATCGTAGAAATACTAAAGAAATATCGAGACATGCAAGTTCCGATCGACGGCATTATTCAGGATTGGAGATATTGGAGCAACGATAATAAACATTGGAATGCTATAGCGTTCGATAACCCGGAGTTTTCTAATCCACAAGAGATGATTTCTCAGATACACAACATGAATGCCCGATTAATTATATCGATTTGGCCTTCTTTCGGTCCGACAACTGATATCTACAAAGAATTAAAATCCAGAAATATGCTATTCGATTTCGAGACATTTCCCACGAACAACGGAGTTCGGGTATATGATGCGTTCAATCCCGAAGCCCGTGATATTTATTGGAAATATTTCAATAAAAATATGTTCTCTATCGGAATGGATGGCTGGTGGCTCGATGCAACAGAACCGGAATACCAAGACAAAAATGAAACTCATCTCGACTCAGCCTGCTATTTAGGGTCATACCGAAATTATTATAATGCTTTCCCTTTAGTCTCTGTTGAAGGTGTATATAAAAATCAACGTAAAACAAGCAATGACAAGCGAGTTTTCATTCTAACTCGTTCAGCTTTCGCCGGACAACAAAGAACCGGAGCAATTTCCTGGTCAGGAGATATAGATGGGAATTGGGACGCTTTAAAAGCTCAGATTCCGGCAGGATTGAATTTCTCCATGACCGGTATTCCTTATTGGAATTGCGACATCGGCGGTTTCACCGTCCATCAATATCCGGGTGGCAACAAAAATCAAGCCTATCAAGAGCTATATACTCGATGGACACAATTTGCAGCATTCTTAGGAATGATGCGTTCTCACGGGACTTCAACTCAACGGGAGATTTTCCTTTTCGGGGAGAGGGGCTCTTGGGCATTCGATGCACAAGAAAAATTCATTCACTTACGCTACAAAATGCTACCTTATATTTACTCGACAGCATGGGAAATAACTCAAAACGATGCCTCTCTTATGCGGCCTTTATTTGCCGATTTCGCAGAAGATAAGCACACCCACGATCTTAATACTGAATTTTTATTCGGAAAATCGATTCTTGTTGCACCTGTTTTAGAACCGCAATATACCTTTGGAAAAGATATTGATGCTAAAGTCGATTTCAAACAAATCAGATCGATAAAAGTTTACCTTCCCTCCGGCTGTGAATGGTATGATTTCTGGACAAATGAGAAAATATCCGGAGGAAAATCTATAAATAAGGAGACTCCTATCGACATTATGCCTATTTATATCAAAGCAGGATCGATTGTACCATTCGGACCTAAAGTGCAATATGCAAAAGAAAAAAAGGACACTCCCATCGAAATCCGCATTTATCCCGGTAAAAATGCAACTTTCACATTATACGAAGATGAAGGAGATAATTACAATTACGAAAAAGGGAATTATTCAACTATTGATTTCAAATGGGACGATTCCACTTCTACGCTATCTATCGGAAAGAGAAACGGCAACTTCAACGGGATGCTCAAAGAAAGGAGATTCAAGGTCGTACTCGCATCTACCGAGTCCGGTATCGGAATGGAAGAAAACGATTCACGCTCAAAAATTGTAAATTATACCGGAAAAGTTGTTTCCGTCAAACTTTAATTTCAAGATAATACAATATAATACAAGAAGAACTCAGGCATATTGTCTGAGTTCTTCTTGTATTATATAAAAAAATCAATTTTTATCTGCGGGATATACGACACCTAACTGCCGACGTACTTCATCGATGATCTCAAGAGTTATCAATGAATTCAGATGAGAATTAACAGAAGACTCTCTATCTCCGGATTGCACCAAATCGATAAACTCCTTTACTTCATAATAATATTCATTTTGCCGGTCGGCAACAGAAATATCTTGAGAGATTCCATTCTGGTACTTCAAAAGAATCCGATCCGGAGATTGTATCTTATCAATAACAATAGTCCCCTCTTCACCCTGTATTTCCGACGGAAGCAGAGAATCTGCAACTTTAGAATACAATATCGTAGCACACTTATCCTCATATTCAAAATTTACAGCACCTTGCCCGTCCACACCGGTTGAAAGCAATGTCCCGGTCGCTGAAATCCCGAGCGGTCGTCCCCATAAAACAACCAGAGGATAAATGGTATAGATTCCCAAATCCATCACTGCACCATTGGAAAGTTCCGGTTTAAAGGCATTCATGACCTCACCCGCTTTCAACTTATCATAGCGTGAAGAATACTGACAATAGGATGCAAAATAACGTCGTACCGTCCCTATTTCAGGTAAATGCTGCAAAACGGCTTTGAATCCCGGCATCAATGTCGATTTCATGGCCTCCATAAATACAACGTCATACTTCTTTGCAGTCTCAATCATCCGACTAAGCTCACGGACATTAGAAGCGGAAGGTTTCTCACATAATACATGCTTGCCATGTTCCATAAAAAGGACGGCTTGTTCGGAATGCAACGCCGTAGGAGATGCAATATAAACGGCATCGATCAAAGGTGACGAAGCCATCTTCTCCAATGAAACAAACGTGTGCGGAATATTGTGCTTTTCAGCAAAAGCATCTGCTGTATCTTGTGAACGGGAATAAATGGCTGTCACCTCGAAACGAGTATCCTTTGCAGCACCTTCCAACAACCAGTCCGATATAAAATTCGTCCCGATAACCCCGAATCGTAATTTAAAAACAGCACAACCCATCAACAACTATTTTACATTAACTTGTTCAAAAATAAGAATATTTAAAATAGACAACTATATTTTCAACATTTTTTTCTCCCGTTCCAAATCTTTCTCGTTAAGTTGAGGAGAAGGGACGGTACAGGTTTTAATGTAATCTCCCTCTTGACATGTATAATTATAATAATGTAATTGTTCTTCCGTCAATTTATCCTTAGGAACAAGCTCTCCTTTCAACTCCAGAAAATCATCCATACAAGTACTATCCGAATATTTTATAAAAAGTATCCGTCTCGCTATCGGATTACGGTTATAATCCAAACAGAGATACAGTCCTTTTAACATACGAGGATATTCATACATCGGCAGTTGCAAATAAATCGTGAACAAAGCCACTTGCGGAGTTTCCCGTTCATTGAACATGATATACGAATTCTGATGGTTACTGAATATACCTACCCCCCAATGTGTCGTATTATACGCGCTCATGTGAGCAACCTTTACATAATCGTTATTCTCCGAAGGGGTAATAAGATAGGGTTCTATTTTTAACGAATCTGAAGATGATGAAAGACTATAACTAATATATATACCGCTATAATTATACACATCTTGGGCAGAACGCAACATCTCTTCCGTTAACATATTCATAAACGGATTATCTTTTTGTCCGCTATTTATTGTAGGCTCTAATTCGAACAAGGCTTCTTTCAATTCTGTCAAATTTCCCAACAAACGCTTTTTCGAAACATTATTGACTTGCGAAAGGGCATAATCTAAAGCGTCCTCTTCTGGCATATCCTTTTTAACACAACTCACAAAAGTCGGAAGAACACTTGAGTAAAGAGAAGACAAAACACTGGCCGCCATATTGACATGATCTGCTATCTCTTTCATTTTCACACCCTTATTACGTAAATATTCAATACGTTTATATATATCCAATAGATCATTCATATAAATACAAACAATAGGCAGTTTAACAAAATACTTTGCAAGTAAACACCCATTATATTATATAGACATTGCATTAATATTACATTAATGTTACTTTATAAAACACTGTATGTATGAACTTTATTAATAATAAATATTCATTTTTAGTATTATAAACCACCCATATATTTGCCATCGAAATCGAAAAATCAACAGATGCAATATGGTTACCGATAATAAAACAACAATCATCTCTAAAAAGAAATTATCTGACTTCTTATTTATACTTTGGGCCGGAGGTACTGCTCTTCTTTCTTATTCATTAGTGTATGCCTTGCGTAAACCTTTTACGGCCGCAACTTTTGACGGACTCGATTTTTTCGGGATGGATTATAAAACGGCTACCAGCATTGTTCAAATATCAGGATATCTCATCTCAAAATTAATCGGTATCAAGCTAATATCCGAATTAAAAAAAGAAAACCGACTGAAATTTATTATTTCATCCGTGGCTGTAGCCGAATTATCACTGATATTATTCGGTGCATTACCTCGCCCTTTCAATGTATTCGCCTTGTTTTTCAACGGTCTCTCATTAGGATGCATGTGGGGAGTCATTTTTAGTTTTCTCGAAGGACGCAGAGTCACAGACTTATTGGCCAGCCTTATGGGGCTGAGTATTGCCGTCAGTTCAGGAACAGCAAAATCAATCGGACTATTCGTTATGAATAATTTGGGAATCGGAGAATTCTGGATGCCAGCCTTAATCGGAGCTTTTGCATTTCCGTTATTATCCTTTTTAGGATGGCTAATGACACGTATGCCGCAGCCGACAAAAGAGGACATCGAACAGCGGACAGAGAGAGTAACCTTAGACGGAAAAGCTCGTATCAATATATTCAAAAACTTCATGCCCGTATTGGTCATGTTATTTTTTGCCAATTTATTCATCACAGTTTTACAGGATATAAAAGAAGATTTCCTTGTAAAAATTCTGGATATAAAAGCCGCAGGACTTTCATCGTGGGCTTTTGCCAAAGTAGATGCAAGCGTAACAGTAATAATCCTTTTAATGTTTGGCCTGATGTCATTAATAAAAAGTAATGTAAAAGTGCTTTGTTTTTTGTTAGGACTTGTTTCTTGCGGAACTGCAGCACTCAGTTTTATCGCATTCAACTACAATTCACTCCAAATTTCCCCTATCATATGGCTGTTTCTTCAAAGTCTCTCGCTCTATACAGTTTATCTCAGCTTTCAAACCATATTTTTCGACCGCTTTATCGCTTGCTTCAAGATAAAAGGGAATGTCGGATTCTTCATCATTACATTAGACTTTATCGGCTATACAGGAACAGTACTCGTCTTAATATTTAAAGAATTTTTAAATCCGGATATCAACTGGCTCGAATTTTATAACTTTATGTCTGGTTATGTCGGCATTATTTGTTGCATTGCTTTCTGCGGTTCTGCTATTTATATAATACAACGGTACAAAAAAGAAAGATTACCGGAAAACAAAAAATCGATATCTGCAGATTCTACAAAAAACGATAATGAGAATGTTCTGATCATAAGATCACAAACAATTTAATGAATAAAGAAATAATAAATTACATAATAACAGTTTTATGAAAAAAATTGAATGTATCATTATGGACTGGGCCGGAACAGCAGTCGATTATGGTTGTTTTGCTCCTGTTGCGGCATTTCTAAAAGCTTTTAAGGAAATTGGAATTACGATAAGCATGGAACAAGCCCGCCGACCGATGGGAATGGCTAAAATCGATCACATCCGGGAACTTTTCAAAATGGACGGTATCGGAGACGCTTTTGAAAAAGTTTATGACCGCCAATGGACAGAAGATGATGTTATTGCCATGAATAAAAAATTTGAAGGTTATCTTTTCGCTTCATTGGCTGATTATACAGATCCGATTCCCGGTGTTATAGAAACTCTGCAAAATCTCAGATCTCAAGGCCTAAAAATCGGCTCTACAACCGGTTATACTCAAGCTATGATGGATGTAGTATTACCAAATGCGGCTGCAAAAGGGTATAAAACAGACAATTGCGTAACTCCCGACAGATTGCCTGCCGGACGCCCTTATCCATATATGATATATCAAAATATGATCGATCTCGATATCCCGTCTGTCGATTATATTCTGAAATACGGTGATACTATCGCCGATATTAAGGAAGGTCGGAATGCTAAAGTGTGGACTGTCGGTGTAATACTCGGCAGTAACGAAATGGGACTGACAGAAAAAGAAGTTGCCGACATGCCGGATCAGGAACTGGAAACACGCAAAGCCGAAGTAAGAAAACGTATGCTCGATGCCGGAGCACACTTCGTGGTTGATACGATCAAAGAACTTCCGTCCGTAATCGACACTATAAATAAAAAACTAAATAACAACAATTCTAAATAATAATTATTATGAGACCCTATATTTTACTAACTCCCGGACCGCTTACGACATCCGAATCTGTAAAAGCAACCATGATGACCGACTGGTGTACATGGGACGAAGATTATAACCTCCATATTGTCGAAGAAATAAGAAAATCTCTTGTCGAACTGGCAACCAAAGCGACAGATGAATACACCTCCATATTGCTTCAAGGAAGCGGAACTTATTGTGTAGAAGCTGTTATCGGAAGCACCATAAAAGCCGGAGATAAACTACTTATACTAAGCAATGGTGCATACGGTGACAGAATGGGTAACATTGCAGAATATCATGGTATCCATTATGACATGCTGGCTTTTGACGAAACAGAACAGGTTTCTGTAGAGTACGTAGATGACTATCTTGCCCATAATGCCGAGATTACGCACGTTGCAATAGTTCACTGTGAAACTACTACCGGAGTACTGAATCCACTGAAAGAAATTGCCCATATTGTAAAAATGCACGGGAAAAAACTAATTGTAGATGCAATGAGCAGTTTCGGCGGAGTTCCTTTAGATGTTCAGGAACTCGGTATCGATTTCATGATCAGCAGTGCAAATAAGTGTATCCAAGGTGTTCCCGGATTCGGCTTTATTATTGCCCGGAAATCGGAACTTAAATACTGTAAAGGTGTATCCAAATCCTTATCTCTCGATATCTACGATCAATGGGAAACCATGGAAAAAGGTCACGGCAAATGGCGTTTTACTTCCCCGACTCATGTAGTACGAGCATTTAAACAAGCCATGGAAGAGTTAAAAGAAGAGGGAGGTGTCACAGCCCGCTACAAAAGATATTGTGAGAATCACGACATTTTGGTAAAAGGTATGCGTTCTTTAGGCTTCGAAACATTATTGCCCGACAATATACAATCTCCTATTATTACCTCTTTCCTCTATCCGAAAAAAGATTTTGATTTTAAGAGTTTCTATGCTCAGCTAAAAGAAAAAGGATTCGTCATCTATCCGGGAAAAATATCTCAAGCAGATACTTTCCGTATCGGCAATATCGGTGACGTTTACCCTGAAGATTTCAAGCATCTGATCGAAGCCGTACAAAGCACCAAATATTAACTATAAGAGTTCACTTAAATTTAGACTCTAATCTATATAAATCGGGGCTGATTAATAATCAAAGAATTAACTAGCCCCGATTTTATTTCTCCGAAATCCGGAAATTACCACGAAGTCTGTTTTTCTACAATATATCACAGATCTCAGATAATGTTTGTACTTCATAAGTAGGAAATTCATCCGAAATTTGTTTCTGAAGAGGATTAAAATACACTTGATCTAAACCGCTCCGCATAGCTCCCAAAATATCGGCATCATAATTATCTCCGATCATTAACGATGTATTTTTCGATGAACCGGTTTTATTCAACGCATACCTGAAAATATCAGGATGCGGTTTATTGACTCCGACCTCATCCGATAATATTATTTTCTCAAAATAGCTCTCTATTCCGGCTGATTTCATCTTTTTAAACTGGACTTCTTTAAAACCGTTACTGATAATATGCAAACGATACGAACGGCTTTTCAAATAATCAAGCAACTCCCTTGCCTGCGGAACAAGTTCTCCTTGCTCTGACAATACTGACAGGTAATCTGCATTCAATTGTAAAACCAGTTTATCGTTATATGCTCCCACCCGCTGCAAAGGGTAACGAAATCGCTCTACAATTAGTGTCTCTTTACTGATACGATTATGATGATACAAAGACCACAACTCCGTATTTTTCTCGCTATATACTCTATAATATTCATCAAACAACGGATAATACTCACTCAACCCATAACGATCGTAAATTATTTCTAATGCAATTTTAGAATTCGTACGAAAATCCCAAATCGTATCATCCAAATCAACGAATATATTCTGATATTTCATTTACTTATATCCCCTAAAAATAGATGCGAAAATAACATTTTTAGAGGTTATTTCCGCATCTATCTATAAAACTTTATCCGAATCGAGAGATCAATCTACATTTACTACTAAATATTTAGATAAGCTCCAGAAATTTTGAGGATCGCTAATCACTAATGTCAAAAGTCCTTTATCGTTTTTTACCAGAGAATAAGAGCCTTCGGGATGATTGGTTAGAATCTTTGCTTTTTTCATTTCAAGAGGAATCTCTTTTAACGTTCGCAAATCGGCCTTAGTAAAATAATCCTTGTTGAAATCTCCTTTCATCACCTCTTTTGCCTTAAACAAACCACCACCGGAAAGAATCTTCTGTTCTTTCAACTCCTTGGTAGTTCCAAATACATAAAATACAGTATTCAATTCTTTATCCTGAGTAGAAATCGTATTTTTTTGTTCTTCGGTTTCTTGAGAAAGATCTGTCACCTTACCCGAAAGATCTGAAACAGCATCATCGAGTTCTTTAATACGAATATCCCGTTTTGCCAGATCTTCCTGCAATGAAGTAATCATAGCCGTCTTGCTCTCTATTTCTGCAGACAACCGATCTACAGTTTGTTTTAACTGAGAAGACTGATATTTACTGTTTTT
The DNA here is from genome assembly GCF_982245605.1 of Coprobacter fastidiosus. NCBI lineage: Bacteria > Pseudomonadati > Bacteroidota > Bacteroidia > Bacteroidales > Barnesiellaceae > Coprobacter > Coprobacter fastidiosus. Next base: position 126,784 of record NZ_CEVCIF010000003.1, read on the forward strand.
CAACTGACTTTGCAACCGTGCCAATTTTTCTTTATTTTCTTTCAAAGTCTGGGCAACTAACTGCATATCCGACTTTAATTTCTCCCGAGTCGTCTTATCTACATCACCCGTTGCATTTTGTTGCACGATAAGATAATTTTCCGCTTCTTTCATTTGACGGAATCCATCCTCGACTTCATTCATCAATTGCAACATTTCTTCAAAATCCGCTTTTGTCTGGACATTGACCTGCATCAAAGAATCATTTTCTTGCTTCAGCCTCTGAACCTCTTTTCCGCCTCCTTGGCAAGAAATCAAACATGTCGAAGCTATTACGGCAACTGTCAAAAAAAACTTTTTCATAACTTTTTCTTTTAGATTTCTACATATCTTGTTTTACCCGGAAGACCGCCTACCACAATTACAAATTCACCTTTCGGCTCTCTTTCAGTAAAATGAGCAATAATTTCCGATAATGTTCCACGAACAGTTTCTTCATGGATCTTCGATATTTCCCGGCTTACCGAAGCATCTCTATCTGCACCGAATACTTCAGCAAACTGAATTAATGTCTTCAACAAGCGAAAAGGAGATTCATAAAAAATCATCGTACGCGTTTCGTTCGCCAATTCGGACAAACGTGTAGAACGACCTTTTTTCTGAGGCAAAAAGCCTTCAAAACAAAATCTGTCATTCGGTAGTCCTGAAGCAACCAAAGCCGGAACAAATGCTGTCGCACCCGGTAAACATTCTACATCGATTCCTGCTTTCCGACATTCCCGAACCAATAAAAAACCGGGATCAGAAATTGCAGGAGTACCGGCATCCGATATGAGTGCTATATTTTCACCCCCTTGTAATCGGGCAACAAGTCCTTCTACCGTTTTATGCTCGTTGAATTTATGATGCGACTGCATACGGGTTTTTATATCAAAATGTTTCATCAAAATACCACTTGTACGGGTATCTTCTGCTAAAACACAATCCGCTTCTTTCAATACTCTGATCGCTCTCATCGTCATATCTTCAAGATTTCCCACCGGGGTAGGAACTACATAGAGCTTTGCCATGCTAAATCAATTAGTAAAACGTTTCTCCAAAATATTAAAAAATTCTACAGCCGGCTCATTATTTTCTATATCCCAGCCAAACTGATCCTGAAGAAAAGCGACCGATTCTTCAAAAGAAGAAATTTCATTCAACGCCTCAAGAGTATTATTCATCACCTCATCGCTGTTGACAAATAACTCACGTCTAAAACGGAATTTATCATTCAAACTCATCAACTTACGAATATCTTTCAACTCTCTCTCTTTTTCAACTGCACTCAGATTTTCAGACTCGGGACAAGACTCTTCCATCCCACCTGTAACAACAAAATCCAACGAATTTTGTTCCATCATTAAAGAATCTTGCACAAGTTCAACCTTCTTTTCTTGAAAACTCTTCTCATCAGATCGAGTCGCCGATGTTTCCGGTTCTTCTGTTTCCATGCGCTTTTCTCCGCCGCAAGCGCATGTATCAACAATAACATCCTCACTATCATTACCGGACACCATCTTATCTTCAGGAATACCAGAATTCACACTTGGTAAACCTTTTACTTTTTCGGTAACGGCCTCTGCCTTTTCTACCGCCAGTTTATATAAGATATCAGGAACTTCCGGAGAACTTTTATCTATTAGTTTCAACAGTTCCTCCAATTCCTGCAGAGTCCGAAAAATCTGTTCCATATACATAATCGTAACAATTTGATCGTTTTATCCTCATTATATTACAAAAGTAAGTATAAAATAGATACGAACCCTTCACTTGCACTTATTTATTTTACTCTAAAAATTAAATGCAACACAATATCTATAAACTGTCTACCAATTATACTACAAGAATGATACCTTATAAAGAAAAGAATAATAAATAAATGATTATCAGATAAATAATTTCAAGATAAGAAAATATACGATATTGATACCACTCCACATATTTGTAGATAAATTCTACACTTCAAACCTCACATCAACATGTTGTACGGCTAAAAATAAAAAACGAAGTGCATCTCAAAAGTCTTACGTCCGACTTTTGAAATGCACCTCACTAATATTCTATATTAAATATTTTCTTATTTAGAAGGGCCGGCTGAAGGTTTCGCTATGGCTTCCCGCATCGTCGTATCCGCCTCTATATTTTTCATTTTATAATAATCCATTATGCCAAGATTACCCGACCGGAACGCTTCAGCCATAGCTTTCGGAACTTCGGCCTCAGCCTCTATCACCTTAGCCCGAGCTTCCTGAGCTTTCGCCTTCATCTCCTGTTCAAGGGCTATGGCCATTGCTCGCCTTTCTTCAGCCTTTGCTTGAGCAATATTTTTATCTGCTTGAGCTTGGTCGATCTGTAAACCGGCACCGATATTTTTGCCTATATCAATGTCGGCTATATCGATAGAAAGTATTTCAAATGCAGTTCCCGAATCTAATCCTTTTTTCAGAACCAATTTAGATATAGAGTCCGGATTTTCCAATACAGATTTATGGGATTCCGATGAACCGATAGAAGAGACAATACCCTCTCCTACACGAGCCAAAATAGTATCTTCTCCAGCTCCACCAACCAACTGACGGATATTCGCACGTACAGTTACCCGAGCCTTAGCGATCAGTTGTATTCCATCTTTTGCCACAGCAACAACCGGAGGAGTATCTATCACTTTCGGATTTACCGACATCTGTACCGCCTCAAATACGTCACGACCCGCAAGATCGATGGCCGTCGCCATTTGGAATCCCAGATCGATATTCGCTTTAGACGCCGATACCAAAGCATGAACAACACGTTCTACATGACCACCGGCAAGATAATGAGCCTCCAATTCATCTCGGGTTATTGCGTTTAGTCCGGCTTTGTGCGCCTCGATCATTGCCCGTACGATAATTTGCGGCGGAACTTTACGAATACGCATCAGGAAAAGCTGTAAAAGAGAGATATTGACACCGGATACTATCGCCGATATCCACAATAGAAACGGAACAAAATAAAAGAAAATTACTACTAATACAATAACAACGATCAGTAGCAAAAAGCTGATTTCCACCATAAAATTTACATTTTTAATTTATACCTGTTTTTCATTCTCTTTTTTCTGCACAATCACTGTAGTCCGATCTACTTTTTCAACGACAACCGGAGTATCCTCATCGATAAAATCCTCCCGTGTACGGGCTTCTACAGTAACATCATTTATCAAGACAGACCCCATCGGATTAAGACGAGACAAAGTAACTCCTTCATCTCCGACTTTTATTTGATCCGAAACTAACGTAGGAGCAACAGAATCTATCGTAGTCTTCAAAGCCATCCGATCAAGGCTACGAGAGCGAATAAATATAACTATTCCGACAATGGTTACGATAACCGAAACAGCAATCGTAATATAACCGGCAAATTCGCCCAATTGCATGAATGCATAAAAAACAGCTCCTACAAAAAAAAGAACGGCACTGATTCCGGCAATCGTTATTCCCGGTAAAAAAAAGACTTCCAGAATAACCATTACCAACCCTATAAAAATCAATAAGGCAATAATAAAGATATCCATTCCCATAATCGGTTTCTACTATTGTTTCTTTTGATTCTGCATTTTGATAAGGTATGAAATTTCTTCAGCTCTGCTTTTTGCCTCCAACTCTTCAGGTTGGCCATAAAGTTTAAGTAAAGTTCGCTCCAATCTGACAATCTGCGACTCAAACGGTTTCTTGTTCTGAGCAAGTCGATATTCATTCCTCAATCGCTGTAATTTATCTTCAGTTTCTTGAATCGATTTCCGAATGTCTTGTGCTTTAATAAACAAGTTTCGGGCTTCATCACTATCAAAATCCTTTAATGTGATATAAGTAATTCTGTTATTAATCTGAAACAAGAAATCTCCCTTTTTTGTATTACCTTCATCTGGATTGCCTATACGGGCAATCTTTTCAAGTATAGGTTTATAATCAGCGCCTTTTATCCACGAATCCTTAATCGCACTGATTCGTGCCAAAGAACGAGCACGAGCTTCATCTCCTCCCCGATAAATCTTTTTCTCCGTATTCGGAATAAATAAATAGACGATCAACTTATCCTCCTCCTGAAAACGGTCACTGACAAACCATCCCACATTATTCAATTCATCGATAGCCAACATATAGTCATTATAAATCGAATTGAAAGGCATTCCCATATTTTCAGGAACCAAGTAATTCCCTGTATTCAAATTCAAACGAGTGACAAATATATCATAGCCCCCTAATGATTCTTCACCGGAAGACGCAAAATAGAGCGTTATCCCATCCGATAACAAATAAGGGTAATTTTCATTTGCCGAAGAGTTAACCGGTGCAGGTAATGCTATCTCTTCGCCCCAATTATCATCGATCAATTTACTACGAGTCATAATATCATACCCGTTCTTTGCTGTCTTCGCTCCATAAAGGATTTTATCACCCCGCTGATTTTGATAAACAGTACTGCTATTTTTCGATGAAAGATTGAAAAACGTATTGTAATCATGCAGTGTTCCCGACTCGGAAGAAAGTTTATAATGTTTAAAGAATGATGCTTTATCTACAATAAGACTATCGATTATCTGGACTTCTTCAACACGTCGAAGCATTTGGGCGGCTCGTTCGGCATTTTTAATCAACTTCTCCACCTCCGCCGTATTCATCTTTTTCTTCTTCAATTGTTCCAAATATTTATTATATTGGCTCAAAGCGTCTTCAAAACGATAATCCAAATAATATAAGTTTCCTAAATAACGAAATGATTCCAATATATTACGGGATGCCGCATATTTAAGATACTTCTCGGCTGCTTTATAATCTCCGGTTTCAAAAAGACAAACACCATACCATTGGTTCAAACTCGAATTAGAAGGATTCTTTCGAATATTTTCCTCAAAAATAGGTTTAGCCTCTGCAAATTTACCGGCCTTATATAATTCTTTTGCCCGTTCTAAACCCTGTCCGCAAAGCGATATGCTCCAACTCAAGGCAACAATAGAAATAATAAAAGGTTTCAATATATCCAATCTCATTTTTCCAGTTTTTTATCACATCCAATATGATGATACACAAAGATATTCTTTTTTAAGGAATGTTTTGCCTATTCCGATACATTATTTTAAACAAAATCTCCTGTTCGAACCAAATGCGATCCTCATCATTGCAAAATATATTCTTAGGAATATAGAAAAAACGATTCTTATCGAGGTACAGCAGATAGTATGACGAGAACGGTTCTGCATTAATTACATCAGACCACCTGACAGTTTCCGTTTTATCATCTTCAAAATGAAAAATCATCTGCTCATTATCCATATCCAACTGTTTCTCTAATAAGAGAAAACGGTTATGAGGGCGAGTAGCGATCTTAAAATAGGCATTTAACAACAAAAAAGGAAATGCCCCGAATACCAATATAACAACTACATATATGACATCTGAAGTATGAAAAGCCAATGCCAATAAAATAAATACCGGCAAAAGAAACCAGCCCCAGTTTCTTTTCCAATATTGCCGGAAAAGAAGTTTCAGATACCGTTCTCCGGAAATTTTATACGGTTGCGTAACAATCACCTCTATGTATGTTCTGATTATAAAATTATGAGGGTAAAGATAAAAATATTTTCCTAAATCCGATTCTCCGATCATCTAAAATATACTACTTTTGTCAGCTTAAAAAAACAGAGAGGGGTATGGCTGAAAAAAGTGAAAAGGATCTATTATTATATCACCTTGACCGAAAAATAAAAAAAGCGATAGAATCGTATCGGTTAATAGAAAACGGAGACCGCATTCTTATCGGATTATCAGGAGGAAAGGATTCTCTCGCTCTGGTCGAGTTGTTAGGAAAACGGATGAAAATATTTTCTCCCCGATTTACGGCAATAGCCGTCCACATACGTATGAAAAATATTTCATATAAAAGCGATACGTCTTATTTGAAAAAGCATTGTGAACAATCGGGCATTCCATTCCTCGAATACACGACGGAGTTCGATCCCGAAAACGACAAACGAAAATCTCCTTGTTTCCTCTGTTCATGGTATCGGCGCAAAGCGATGTTCTCCATAGCCAAAGAACAGCAATGTAATAAAATAGCTCTGGGGCATCATCAAGACGATATAATACAAACCTTGCTTATGAATATGGCATTTCAAGGCTCATTCGGGACTATGCCTCCTCGTTTATCGATGAGTAAATTTAAAATGACTCTTATCCGTCCGCTTTGTCTGATAGAGGAAAAAGACCTCCTCCGATTATCACAACTATCGGGATATATCAAACAAGAAAAAGTCTGTCCTTATGAAAAATCATCAAATCGTACTGAAATGAAAGAGGTATTAAGAAACTTAGAAAAAATAAGTCCTCAAGTACGTAACCATATATGGAATAGCATGACCCATATACAACCTGAATACTTACCGGGATTTATAGAACCCGACCCGAGCAAAATTAAGACAGACTCATAAAACAACACAACATAAAAAAACAATTATAACATGCAAGGACTTTACACTATTCTGCTATTAACCGTATCGAACATTTTTATGACTTTTGCATGGTACGGTCATCTGAAACTTCAAGAAATGAAAGTCATTTCGAACTGGCCTTTATACGCTGTAATCTTATTTTCATGGGGAATTGCTCTCGCCGAATATTCATTTCAAATACCGGCAAACCGTATCGGATTTAACGGGAACGGAGGACCTTTCAGCTTAATGCAATTAAAAGTAATTCAAGAAGTCATCACTCTTATTGTCTTCACCATATTTACTACCGTTCTTTTTAAAGGAGAAGCTTTACACTGGAATCATTTTGCAGCTTTTATATGTCTGATACTGGCCGTTTATTTCGTATTTATGAAGTAAAAGGGGCTGTCCAAAAAGTCGGATAGCCCCTTTTGCTATTGTTTATTTCGGTA